>PXDF01000072.1 GCA_003566455.1 Desulfonatronovibrio sp. | reverse complement strand
CCGCAGTGCTGCATCAGCTTTTCTGCGTTCGGTGATGTCCGTATGCGCTCCAACCAGGCGCAGGGCCCTGCCTGATGCGTCACGCTGCAAAGCCTTGCCGCGGGTGTAGATCCACTTGTAATCCCCGCTTTTGGTTCTAAGGCGAAATTCCAGCTCATAACCGGATGCACGGCCATCCACATAATCCCTGAAGGCCTTTTGAAAACGTTTTTTATCTTCAGGGGGGATGTTGTCTTCGCAAAAACAGCCGAAATTATCCACCTCGCCCTGCTCATAGCCGAGCATCCGGGCAAAGCGGTCCGAATATCTGAATTCACCGCTGATCAGGTCGTAGTCCCAGATCCCGTCATTGGTGGCCTCAAGAATGCGTCGCTGATATTCTTCCGCCTCTTTCTGTTCAGAAATATCCAGATAAAACCCTTGATAAGCGATGATGCTTCCTTGCTGATTCTTTACCCCAAAGGCGTTTACTGAGACCCAGAACTTTTCCCCGTTCCTGCGGCGAAGCCGGTATACATGATTGACCAGCCTGCCCTGCTTTTCCATGAGATCCTTGAATTCTTTCCTGTCGGATGGATCGGCGTAAATCTGCGAGGAAATATCCGTAACCGCTTCAAGCAACTCTGCGGGTGTATCATAACCCAACATCCTGGCCATTTTATAATTGGCGCTCAGGAACTTCCCCTCGGGCGTTGAGCTGAATATGCCTATGGGCGCGTTCATAAACATATATTGAAGGTCCTGAAGGCCGGATTGCTTTGACACTGACAAAGCAATCCTTTTTGTTTTTTGAGTCACACTTTGCTCCTGACATGAAACCGATTATCCTGGAATGCTCGACCAGACAACTCTCAAAAAAATGCTGCCTCCGGGCAGGCGAAAAAATGCTCAGTAATCAGAAATGACTTTTATTGCCTGGATGTTCCGAGGCAGGCAAAGAGAATTCCAGAGTATCTTTATCTTCTATTTATTTTCCATCCGGAAAGAAAAAATTTCCGGATGGAATCTATTTAACACATTTGGCCATATAGATCAACAGCAATTCAAAAATTATGAACCCAACCTGGAACTGTTATTACCTGAGGTCCTGCTTTCAGGCAAGTCAGGCTTCTCAGGCTGTTTCACGGGCTGGGCCGGCCAAAGCCCTCTCCCCCCTTTGCTCAGGACATTTCAACCGGCATCAGGGCATCAATACTGCGGGCAGCCGGAATCCGGGCCTGTCCATGCCAGCCGGCCCTGACCACAGGCAGTTCATGCCAGGAGGTGGTGTATCTCGGGGAGAGGAGGTTTCTCTGCATCTTCCGTTTCTTCACCGTGCCCATGGCCGCGGGCTTGAGGGTGCCTCGGCCCCACCTTGAGTTGATCCGGTCCATTGCCTCCATTAACTTGCGCTCCTTTATCCGCCTGATTTTTGGAGGCGTAAAAAAGGTCAGCTGCCTTTCCAGCCTGGGTTCTATCCCGGACAGCATGACCCCGGCCTTCTTGTATTCATGGCCGGGCCTGTAGATCTTCTCCAGGATATCGTGGGCATTTCTGATCAGAAGGGGGGTATAGTCTGTTGAGTGCAAGAGCCTCAGTTGACGGGCGCATGAATGCTGGGGATGATCCTTTCTGAATCTGTTGGTGTGAATAAAGACCATTATGCATGTACAGAGTGCTCTCTGCCATCTCAGCTTTTCCGCCGCCCTGGAGACGTAACAGGCCAGGGCTTCTTTCAGCTGATCAAGGGAACCTACGCATCCCCCGAAGGACCTGGAGCTTATGATGGTCTTGTTGGGGACGAATGAATCCTCCAGGGACAGGCAGGGTATTCCCTGGATCTCCAACAGGGTCTGAAGTCCGGTTACGGTCATCTTTGACTTTACCCAGTCCCTGGCCTGTCTGGAAAAGTCCAGGGCGTTTCTGATGTTGTAGCTTCTTAAAAATAGGGAATGTTTTCCGCCTATCCCCCAGATGTCTTCCGTGGGGGTCTGTTTAAGATAGGATGCTTTGTCCGGATTGTTTGTCAGGTCAAGGACACCGCCGTGTTCAGGATGCTTCTTGGCGAAGCGGTTGGCTATCTTGGCCAGGGTCTTGGTGGGACCAATGCCGATGGACACCGGGATGCCGGCCCATCTTAAAACGGTTTGCCTTATTCTACGGGCGAATGTTTCAGGGGATTCAGAGAAATTGTTCAGGAGCAGAAAAGCCTCGTCTATGGAATAAATCTTCATGTCCGGAACAAGGCTGCCCAGGCAGTTCATGACCCGGGCGGACATGTCCCCGTAAAGGGAGTAGTTGGATGAAAAGACCCTGACTCCGTGCCGTTCAAACAGATCCTTGCACTTGAAGGCCGGAGCCCCCATCCGGATACCCAGGGCCTTGGCCTCGTTGGACCTGGCAATGACGCATCCGTCGTTATTGGAAAGAACAACAACCGGCACGTCCTTCAGCTTGGGATCAAAGACCCGTTCACAGGACACATAAAAGTTATTGCAGTCGACAAGGGCGAATATCCTGGTCATGAAAACTCCGGCTTGCTCAGGAAAGCTTTCTGATGACCGCGGTGACCACTCCCCAGACAAAGCACTCCATTTCCCCGGTGATCTCAATGGGCCTGTACCGGGGATTTTCCGATACGAGGCTGATTTTGTCCCTGGTGACGCGAAGCCGTTTCACCACCATTTCATTATCTATGACAGCTACTACTGTCCTGTTGTTCCCAGGCTCGATGGACCGATCGACCAGGAGAATGTCTCCGGACATTATGCCCGCTCCGGTCATGGAATCTCCGGCCACCCGGACATAAAAAGACGAAGCCCTGTTGTTTATCAGGTATTCGTTCAGGTCCAGGGCGGTATCCATATAGTCGTCGGCCGGAGATGGAAAACCGGCCGGAACCGCGCTCAGAATCTGAGGCAGGTGACACGGTGCAGGATCCGTCGCAGGATTGAGGGTATTTTGATCAAGTCCGGCTTTGCTCATAAGACTCAGTAAATTCGGGACTGTTGTTTCCGGGGTTGCTGACCTTTGTGCCCGGTCTGGCTGTGATGCGTGTCGGCTTCCGGGCCGGAATGTTTCTTCAGGGACCCGGGG
>PXDF01000043.1 GCA_003566455.1 Desulfonatronovibrio sp. | reverse complement strand
TCTGAACTGACTGTAATTCAGGCGCTTACCATGGCCGGCGGTCTGACCAACAAGGCAGCGGCCCGCCGCATCAGAATCATCCGTCCTGCCGACAATATTGAACAGGAGCTGCGAAGAGTACATATGGATTTCATAGTCGAGCCCCAGGACGTGATCGTTGTTCCTGAAAGTTTTTTTTAAATTTATTTAATACTTTTAACTTTTTACTTTTTACCAATTTTATCTCTGTCATTAAAAAATTTGCTTAAAATTTCGAATTTTGTTTACATTGTACTTTGAATTTCGAATTTTCTAGATGTGCTTCTTCTTTAATTTAAGCATTCTAAGATTTAAAATTCTAATTTGTATCGAATTTCGTACTTCTAATTTCGAATTTTGTTTACATTGTGCTTAGAATCTCGAATTCCGCACATCGAATTTTATCTATCTTTGAGGTAATTCCATGAAAGATCAAAATATGCAGGAAGAACAGATAAACATCCGGGACTACCTTCAGATACTGCTCAGACGCAAATACCTGATTCTTCTGGTGTTGGCCCTCAGCATACCCTTCATCATCCTGCACGCCCTTTCTCAGAAACAGCTGCCTCAGTACCGGGCTGTTTCAAAGCTGATGATTGAGAAAGCGGCTTCACCCGCCCTGATCACCAGTGAAGGGTTCAGATATGATCCAGGCTTTCTGGACACCCAGACGCAGATCATCAAAAGTTCCCGGGTTGCTGAGAAAGTTGTCCGTACGCTGAACCTGGTCGAAACCTATGACCGGTATTTCCAGGAAATTGAGTTCAAACCATCGTTGTGGCAGAAAGTTTTATCAGAAGTTAAAGAACTGCCGGGCAAAGCTATTGAGCTGATTGCTCCGGATCCTGACTCCCATGACCAAAAAAGTGTGGGTGAATATTACTTGACTGAAGAACAGAAAAAAGAAGCGCGCGTAAAGTCCCTGGCTGCCATGATCAGTGCGGGCATTACCGTTCAGCCTATGGTTGACATGGGCAGCATAGTCGAAGTGGCTTTTGTCTCTTCCTCTCCGGTTTTTGCAGAAAAGATCGTTAACAATGTTGCCTCTGCCTACCGGGGAATCCTGGTGGAAATGCGCATGGAATCGTCAAGAGAAGCCATAGACTGGATGAAGAATCAGGCTGAAGCCCAGCGAGCCCATCTGGAGGCCAGTGAAAACATCCTGCAGGAATACAAAAGAAAGCATAACTTATATACAGTTGGTGATCAGGAAGGGCTTATACCCGGAAGGATAACCAGATTAAGCCAGAGACTGACCGAGGCACAGGCAGAGGTTATCGAACTGGAGTCCCAGTACAGGGAGCTTAGCCGAATTTCTTCTCAGCAGGCACTGAATCTGCCTGTTGTGGCCGATAATCCCATTATCCGGGACTTGCGCCTGAAAATCTTGAATCAGAATCAGGAAATAGAGAATCTTTCCAAGCAGATCGGTGAAAGGCATCCCAGAATGATCCAGGCTCGGGAAGATCTTCAGACTCTGCAGTCAATGCTGAATACGGAAACTCAGACAGTCATTCAGTCTGTAAAAAACGCTTATGAACTGGCCAGAGAACGGCAGAACAACCTGAACAGCCTGCTTAGTGAAGCCAAATATGAGGCCAGCGTCATCAGCGATAAGATGTTTCAATATGAGATCCTGAACAGGGACGTCTCCGTTCACCGGCTTTTATATGACCGGCTCATCAGCCGCATCAAGGAATACGACGCCACAGACACCAAAGCAACCATCAACGTTTACGTTGTAGAAGCGGCCAGACAGCCCAATTACCCAATAAACAGCAACAGGCCAAAAAGGACGGTTCTCCTTGGGCTGATGGGCAGTATGATGGCCGCCCTGGGTCTGGTGGTCTTTGTGGAACACCTGGACAACAAAGTTAAGACATCCGAGGATATCGAAACCAGGGTGGAGATTCCTGTATTGGGCATGCTCCCTTTTTTCAAGGATAAAAAATACAATATTGAAAAGGCAGTCCATGAATTGCCTAAATCGCTTATATCAGAAAGATATAAGGCTATTCGCACGGCGATACTTCTGTCCCCGGAACGGATAAGAAGCCTGCTGGTGGTCAGCATGGAACCGGAAACCGGCAAAACTACAACCGCGACCAACCTGGCCCTGGCCCTGGCTCATTCCGAGCTGAAGGTTCTGCTTATGGATGCCGATATGCGCAAACCCAGGTTGCATACTGTATTCGGGCTGGTCAACAGCAGGGGTTTAAGCTCATGCCTGTCCGGTGACATAGACATACCTGTATTTAAAACCAAAGAAACGCCTTATCTGTACATTTTAACCTCCGGACCTGTACCGGACAATCCTTCCGAACTTTTAAGCTCAAGCAGACTCTTGGAATTGCTGGAGCGCCTGAAAGAAGATTATGATCTGGTAATCGTGGACTCACCGCCCCTTGCGGAAGTCACCGACGGCCTGCTCATAACCAGACAGGCCGGCAGGACTCTGCTCGTTGTCCGTTCAGGTCAAACCACCTATGATTCACTGGAAAAAGCTGAAAAGCTTTTCAAGTCTCTGGACGTATCTCTGATGGGTCTCGTGGTCAACTGCGTGGATGAGAAAAGGCTCAAATATTTCCATTACAGATACTATGGCACCTACGGCATTTATGCTGATGGAAAAGAAAAGGTTTAAACAGGAGAATCCTGTCTGCGATTCGAGCATTTTATACAGGGCATCGTGGTACCTTTTTGTGGCCGTCCTGGTTACCGCTCCGCTGGCCTTCGGCTCAGTGGAAATCTGGTCAAAAACACTGATGCAGCTTTTGATCTGTTTCAGCGCCCTTCTGCTTTATATTTCAAAAACTCCAAAATATTTCCGCCGGGTTCCAGGGCTGGGCATCCTGCTTGTAATCTGTGCCCTGATCCTGCTGCAGGTGCTCCCCCTGCCCCCGACTCTCATCCAGTATATCTCCCCACAATCTTACGCGATTTATGACCAGACTCTGGGAGTAATGGCTCAGGGACAATGGTTTCCTGTGGCTGTAGACACCAGGACCACCCTGATGGCTTTCCTGCTCTTTTCCTCTTATGTCCTCTTTTATGTTC
>PXDF01000114.1 GCA_003566455.1 Desulfonatronovibrio sp. | reverse complement strand
GGGGCGTCCCTTGAAAAAAACTCCTGGATAGAGGAGTTTTTAAGGTGATTGACTAGGCGTTAGGATTTATCTTACTTGAATTTAGAAATCAAGCAAAGTATTGCCTGATAATTGTTTTTTTATCTTAAAATTCGGCGTTCGGTCATGTTTCAATATTTATTCATAATTTTAATTGGTTATATATAAAAAATCATGAAAGAAAACACCAGAACAACGGCTGGTTTTATGCTGGGCGACAATATTCAGGAAAAAGCCAAAATTCTTATAGTGGATGATGAAAAGGACATGCTTGTTCTTCTGGACAGGATGCTGTCAAGCCGGTCCGGCTTGAGTGTTCTTACCAGTGATGATCCGGTTGAGGCTATAAGAATGATAGATGAGCAAAACCCGGACTTGATAATTACAGACCTTAAAATGCCCAATTTGAGCGGAATGGATGTTCTTGAGCATGCCAGGAAAAAATCCGGCTCAACCGCCGTGATAATCATGACAGCTTATGGAACCATAGAGTCAGCGGTTGAGGCTACCAGAAAGGGGGCCTTTGATTATATTACCAAGCCTTTTCGCAAAGACCGAATCTATCGTATTGTTGATCAGGCCCTCAGGTGGCGCCGTCTAGAGTTTGAAAATTTATACCTCAGAAAAAAACTCAACCAGTGGCCTTCGGGTCCATTCATGATCGGCAACAGTCAGCCTTTGCGGGAACTTATGGCCAGGATAGCACAGGTGGCTGAAACCTCGGCCACCATTCTTATCACAGGCGAGTCCGGAACCGGCAAGGAGCTGGTGGCCAGGGCCATTCACGCCTGCAGCGACCGCAGGGATAGAGAAATGATTACCATAAACTGCAGCGCCATTCCTGAAAACCTGATTGAGTCTGAATTGTTCGGCCATGTCCGCGGATCTTTTACTGGAGCGTTCAAGGACAAAAAAGGGCTGGCTGAAGAAGCTTCAGGGAGCACCCTGTTTCTGGACGAGATAGGAGATCTTGATCCTTCAATGCAGGTCAAGCTGCTCCGGCTTATCCAGGAAGGAGAATACAAGGCTGTGGGAGGAAACAAGACTTACAGGGTAGATATAAGGTATATCGCGGCCACACATCAGAACCTCAAGGAGATGATTTCCACCGGTGAGTTCAGGGAAGATCTTTTTTACAGGCTTAACGTTATTAACATCTTTCTTTGCCCTCTCAGAGAACGTAAAGAAGATATTCCCCTTCTGGTGGATCATTTTCTAAAGAAATATTCAGTCCTACACGGCAGGGGGCATATAAAAAAAATATCCCGGGAAGCCATGGACCAGCTTATGGACTGGTCCTGGCCCGGAAATGTCCGGGAACTGGAGAACGTGATTGAACGGGGAGTCATACTGGCCTCTGATGAGGTTGTCACCCTGGATGATCTGTCCATGGGCCAGGACAGCGGGGCTTTTAATGACATGACGCACTCGGACATTTTTGATATGCCCTTTAAGGATGCCAGGGAGGTAATTATTAAAAGGTTTCAGGCCGATTATATTGCCAGATCCCTTGAAAAGTACCAGGGCAATATCTCAAGGGCGGCCGGGGAAATAGGCGTTAAAAGGCAATACCTGCACAGGCTGATGAAAGAGGCTGGAATATCAGGCAAGGAATTCAAAAGCTGAATAATTATCGGCCTGAATTGAGATCTTACCTGTAACTGTTTGATAAGCCTGTCATAGCGAGCCCGGCACCCACTTGAGATGTCCAGAATGACATAAGCCAAGGCAATATTAACCCAAGTGGGTGCCGGGCTCGCTATGACAGATAAAAATAGCTCAAATCAGGATCAAATCAATTTAACCCGCCAGTTTTTTCCTGAGCCTTTTTGAGCACATTGGCCGGATCCCAAAGTTTCATGAAGGAATTGGGAATGCCAAGAAGTGTAAAGACCGCGCAGGCCATGAGCACGCCGATATACCAGGGAGTAAAGAAAAGGCTCAGCAGAACCGCCAGCAGCAGAGGGTACACAGGGTTAATCAGCCGGAAAATGATGGTCATGAGGTTGTCAATGATCAGCATGGCCCCGCCCAGAAACATGAGCCATAAAATTTCAGTATAGTAGCCTGTAAAGAAAAAAAGCAGGCTGGACAATTCAAAACCACCCTGGATCCTCAAAACAAGATTTTGATTCATGTCGTCATCCTCTCATACTTTTAAAATAATTATTTGACCTTTTGGATTCAATGGATAATTTAAGTTAAACCTGTTCTTTGAACATAAGAGTATGTGCCTGAATGAACAAGGAAAATCTCAGAGCAGGGTTTTTGCTGAAAAAGGTTGATTTTTTTCCGGAAAAAAATTATTTTTAATGTTCTAGTCCCGACCATGAAAAAAAGCTTTTGTCTTCAGCCAGCTATGATGGTAACCTGTTTTTTTACCTGACAAAATAAACAGGGTTATCAAAAGCCGCGCATATAATAAAAATAATATTTTTTTAAATTTTGACCAAATTAAATGTTGCATGTCAGAAAAGAAAAATATATCATGTTCATAAATTCACAAGGATGAGGATGGTTATTAATCTGAGCCCTTGTGCATTCTTTATAAGGAATAGCCCTTTATTCTGTTTTTTAAGTAGAACATCTAACCCAAGGAGTTTGCGATGTCATTGAGAATGACAGCTCCCCCGCCTCACGGGGGCAGACTTGAAGAGAGAGTTGTGAGGGATCCTGGTTTGGCCAAGAAACTGGCCAAAGGTTGTCCGGTTTACGACATCAAGCCTACCCTGAACGAGAAGGGCGTGCCCGTGCGTAATGTTTACCGGGAGATCATGTCCATCTGTTACGGGTTTTTCAGCCCGGTGGAAGGCTCCATGAAAGAGGCCGAAGTGGAAAGGATCCTCAAGGAGAGAAGGCTTTTAAACGATTGGATATTTCCTTATCCTTTGGTCTTTGACATCAGCGAGGAAGATTACAAGCAGCTGGGCGTAACCGCTGGAGACCGGGTTCTGCTCCGGCTCAAAGGCAAGCCCTTTGCCATTCTGGATGTTGAGGAAGTCTGGAGAATCAAGGATACTGAAGCCCTGGCCCACAGGGTTTTCGGCACTCCAGAGGCCAACCCCGAGGTGGTCCAGGAACCCTTCAACGCCAAGCATCCGGGGTGGGTTATTTACAAGAGCCTCAATCCGGTGGTCCTCGCTGGTAAGTACACCATTATCAATGAGCCAAAGTTCAGGGCGCCCTTTGACCGTTTCTGGCTGCCTCCCCTCAAAAGCCGCGAGGAGTACAAAAAGCGCGGCTGGAATACGGTAATCAACCATCAGACCAGGAACGTTCCCCACGTGGGCCACGAACACCTGATGAAGAACGCCGCCTATACAGGGGATATTGAGCCCTGCCATGGCATTCAGGTCAACGCCATTATCGGGGTCAAGCGTAAAGGCGACTATCCTGACGAGTCCATCCTTGAAGGCCACGAAGCAACGAACCTGGGCAATTATATCAAGCCCGAACGTCATCTTGTTTCCTTCACCCTGTGGGACATGCGTTACGGCAATCCCCTGGAATCCATGCTGCACGGAATCATCCGCCAGAACATGGGCTGCACCCACCACATGTTCGGCCGGGACCATGCCGCTGTGGGTGAATACTATGACATGTTCGCCACCCAGACCCTCTGGGACAAGGGTATCCCCAGCTTCGGCTTTGAAAAGTCCGTCTGCGATGTGGAGTATGGCCTGAAGATCAGACCCCAGAACATGAGAGAGTTCTGGTATTGCCCGGTTTGTCAGGAAATCGCCTACAGCGAGTCCTGCGGTCATACCAAGCAGAAGGAAAAATTCAGCGGCAGTTTTATCCGCGGAATGGTGGGCGAGGGCATTTTCCCGCCCAGGGTCATTTTCAGGCCTGAAGTGTACAAGGCAGTGGTCAAATGGTGGAAAGTCTTCGACTTCCCATTTTGCAACCAGAACTATGTAGTCCAGCAGGACAAGAATCTGGAAGTGGATCTACCTGACCTGGACGTTTAGGTCCTGACTGAACATACTATAAGGAGGAATTTTTTATGTCCAAGCTATTCGTAGTTCTTCTGGACGATAAACGGATGAATGCCATCAAAGGCAGTGGGCTGGAGGACAAGGTCGAATACATGTTCGGCGGGAACCTCAAGGCTTTTACCATGGAAATGCCCGATGATAAGGCCAATCTCATCCTTTCGGAATTTGATACGGCCCGCATTGATACCAGAAGCTGTATCACTGATACTCCCCTGGCCTTCAACCGGACTCTGTTCGAGGAAATCGCCAAGGCCAAGTCCCTGGGACCAGAGGTGATTGACAATACTCTGGCCAGGGTTGCTGAAATCAAGGATCTGGCAGCCAAGGAATCTGATTATCTTCCCGCGCCGGAAATTGATTAATTTTAGCCCCCTTTCCGGATGGGGCGTTTGCCCGAATTCTAACTAACGTCCATCCGGACTGCGGAAAAGGGCAGGAAGTACTTATGATGCGTGCTTCCTGCCTGAATATGTTTGGCCTTGACAAGGAAATCCGAACAAAGATATACAGGTTTTACTGAGTAATTTTTTGCCAGGTAAAACTCAATGAATACTTTGTTTTTGTCGAGGAAGGCGGACGGAAATGTCTCCGTCAGGTCTTTCAAGCCCAGGTTATGGGCTAGTAAGTAGAAAACAAAAACCTATAATTAAGGAGGATTCTTTATGCCAACCTTTGTACTTCCAGACAAATGTGACGGTTGTAAGGGCGGAGAAAAGACAGCATGCATGTATATCTGCCCCAACGACCTGATGATCCTGGATCCTGAAACGATGCTGGCTTACAACCAGGAGCCGGATGCCTGCTGGGAATGTTACTCATGCGTCAAGATCTGCCCCCAGGGCGCCATCGAGGCCCGTCCATACGCCGACTTCGCTCCAATGGGCGGCACAAGCATTCCCATGCGCAGCGGCGGCGACATCATGTGGACCATTCAGTTCCGCAACGGCAACATCCAGCGCTTCAAGTTCCCCATCAGGACCACTGAAGAAGGCACCATCAAACCTTATGAGGGCAAGGCGGACGATCCTGGCGACATTAATGATGAAAAGCTTTTTAACATGACTGAATGGCCAATGCCCAAGAATGTCATCAACAAGAAGGTTGAGGTCAAAAACCCCGACTACACTGAGGTTTGGAAAAATCCCGCTGTGTAGTGCAGCAAGTCCAGTTTTGAAAAACTTGAAAATTTTTTAGCAAGTTAAGGAGGTATTTATGCCTGTTATTCCATCTAAGAGTCAGAATTTGGGCGTGCCCATCGGCGAGCCCGAAGTAAAGGAAATCAGTGTTGATTGTCTGCTGGTAGGCGGCGGCATGTCCTGTTGTGGTGCTGCCGTTGAAATCAAGCCGTGGGCGGACAAATACGGCATCAGCTATCTCATGGTTGACAAGGCAGCCCTGGAGCGCTCAGGAGCGGTAGCCCAGGGCCTGTCCGCCATCAACACTTACCTTGGCGATAACACCCCTGAGGACTACGCACGCATGGTGCAGAACGACCTGATGAAAGTCGTCCGCGAAGACCTGGTCTATGATCTGGGCCGCACTGTTGACGATTCCGTGCATCTGTTCGAGGAATGGGGCCTGCCCATCTGGGTCACCGACGATGACGGCAAGCGCATTGACGGAGGAGTAGCCAAGAAAAAAGGGATGGCCGTGCGCAACGGAGCCAAGCCTGTGCGTTCCGGCCGCTGGCAGATCATGATCAACGGCGAATCCTACAAGGTCCTGGTGGCTGAAGCAGCCAAGAACGCCATTGGCCAGGACAACTATATTGAACGCTGCTTTGTGGTCAAGCTGCTCCTGGACGCCAACGAGCCCAACCGGGTCGCTGGCGCTGTGGGCTTTTCCACAAGAGAAAACAAAGTATACGTCTTTAAGGCCAACGCCATACTGGTGGCCGCGGGCGGCGCTGTTAACGTCTACCGCCCCCGCTCCACCGGTGAAGGTATGGGCAGGGCCTGGTATCCGGTCTGGAACGCAGGATCCACCTATACCATGTGCTCTGAGGTCGGCGCTGAAATGACCATGATGGAGAACAGGTTCTGCCCGGCCCGGTTCAAGGACGGCTACGGACCTGTCGGCGCCTGGTTCCTGCTCTTCAAGGCCAAGGCCACCAACGCCCTGGGCGAAGACTATACTGTAAAGAATGCGCATCTGCTGGAACCTTACCAGAAGCTGGGCTACGCAACCGGCAAGGTCATGCCTGCCTGCCTGCGTAACCACACGACCCTTGAGGAAATGAGGAATGGCCTGGGACCCATCTATATGGACACCGCCACTGCCCTGCAGAACACCTTTAAGGAACTGTCCAAGAAAGAACAGAAGCACCTTGAATCAGAAGCCTGGGAAGACTTCCTGGACATGTGTGTTGGTCAGGCCAACCTGTGGGCCTGCATGAATATTGAGCCGGAAAATGTCGGCTCTGAAATGATGCCCACTGAGCCGTATCTGCTTGGTTCCCATTCCGGCTGCTGCGGTATCTGGGTTTCTGGTCCGGACGAGGACTGGGTGCCTGATGAATACAAGGTCAAGGCCGCCAACGGCAAGGCCTACAACCGCATGACCACGGTCATGGGTCTGTGGACCGCCGGCGACGGAGTTGGCGCTTCCGGGCACAAGTTCTCCTCGGGCGCCCACGCTGAAGGACGCGTAGCGGCCAAGGCCATGGTCCGCTGGTGTGTTGACCACAAGGACTTCAAGCCTACATTAAAGCAGACCAACGAAGAACTGGTCAAGATGGTTTACCAGCCCTGGTATACCTATGAAGAGTTCAAGGGCGGATCAACCGCGCCTGACATTAACCCCAAGTACATCCCCCCCCGCAACTTCATGATGCGCCTCATCAAGTACTCCGATGAGTACGGCGCTGGAGTCGCCACCTACTTCGTCACATCCGAGGCCCTGCTCAAGGTTTTGAACACCCATTTGGACTGGCTGCAGGAAGACTCATTGAAGCTGTGCGCCCGCGATCTGCACGAACTGATGCGGGCCTGGGAAAACTACCATCGCCTGTGGACCGTTCGCCTGCATACCATGCACATCAGATTCCGCAAGGAGACCAGGTACCCTGGCTTCTACTACCGTTCCGACTTCATGGGTCTCAATGAGGAGGAATGGCTGTGTTTTACCAACTCCAAGTATGATCCTGAAAAAGGCGAGATGACCTTCTTTAAGAAACCATACATTCAGATCTTTGACCCGACATGGGACAAGGCCTAAATTAACCGGCTGCGGGCTTACAGGCCCGCAGCCTTTTTTATGGTCTAAGCCCGAGCTGAAGCAGCTGTCTTGGTTTCAGTCTGGCCTTAGGCCATTTTCGTAAGATAAGGCAATTAATCAGGGAGGATTTAGAATGTCCAATAACAGTATTCTTGTAATCGGCGGCGGATTCAGCGGCCTGACAGCCGCTCTGGAAGCCGCTGAAGTGGGACACGAGGTGTTCATTGTGGAGAAAATGCCATATCTGGGAGGACGTGTGGCGCAACTCAAGCATTATTTCCCTAAACTTTGTCCTCCCAGCTGTGGTCTGGAAATCAATTTTCAGCGAATTAAAAATAATCCCAGGGTAAAATACTTTACTCTGGCTGAAGTTGTTGGAGTATCAGGCGGACCTGGCAACTACGAGGTCAAGATCAGGATCAAACCCAGATACGTCAACAACAATTGCACCGCCTGTGACAAATGTGTTGAGGTATGCCCGGTGGAAAGAAACAGTGATTTTGATTTTAACGTGGGCAAAACCAAAGCCATTTACAGACCTCATCTTATGTCATTCCCCATGAGATATGTAATCGACGATCAGGTCTGTGAGGGTACTTCCTGCGCCAAATGTGTGGAAGCCTGTGAATATCAGGCCATTGACCTTGAGGAAAAGGAAAAAGAGATTACTTTGAATGTGGGCTCATTGCTGGTTGCCACGGGCTGGGTTCCCTATGATGTGGAAAAGCTGACCAATCTTGGCGGTGGCCAGATTCCCAACGTTATCACCAATATGCAGCTGGAAAGGCTGGCTGCTCCCGCAGGCCCCACAGACGGCAAAATACAGAGGCCTTCGGACGGGGCCGAACCTAAGAGAATAGCCTTTGTTCAGTGCGCCGGCTCAAGGGATCAGAACCACCTGGACTATTGCTCTTATATTTGCTGTATGGCGTCCCTTAAACATTGCACATATATCCGGGAGCAATATCCTGATGCTGAAGTTGTGATTTATTACATAGATCTTCGGGCTCCAGGCAGATATGAAAAATTTCTAAATAATATTCAGCAGGACGAAAAAGTATTGATGGTCAAGGGCAAAGTTGCCAAGATTGAAGAAGAACCGGGTTCAGGCGACGTCATCGTTACTGCGGAAGATATTATGGGCGGATTGAAAGTTGAAGAGAGATTCAATCTGGTTGTTCTGGCTACCGGCATGCAGCCATCCATCGCGGTTGAGGATCTGGCCCTTGATGTGGCCAAAGACGACCAAGGATTTATCATCGGTGGAGAGGAAAAGGGTGTTTTCGCCGTTGGATGCGCAAAAATGCCGCTGGATGTTATGACATCGGCCGAGACTGCTACCGGCGCGGCCCTTAAAGCTATTCAAACGGTTAGGAGGTAAGTCACAATGGCTGACAAAAAAATTGGAGTATATATCTGCACCGGTTGCGAAATCGGAGAAAACGTTAACATGGAAAAGGTTACGGAGTACATTGATGAGGAGTGTTCTCCGGCTGTCATGAAGCAGGTTCCTTTTTTATGCGGCAAAGAAGGTCTGGCTCAGATTCAAAATGACATAGACGGTGAAGGCGTAAACCGGGTTTGCGTGGCCGCCTGTTCCCCCCGTGTTATGTGGGATGTTTTTGATTTCGGCCCGGATGTGGTTGTTGACCGGGCCAATATTCGCGAGCTGGCTGTCTGGTCTTTTCATGATCCAGGGCTGCCTGAACCTGAAGAGGATGAGATGTCTGATCCTTTGACCATGATGGTCAGAGACTATATCAAGATGAGCGTGGCCAAGCTTGACCGCAAGACCAAGCCTGAAGCAGAGCCCATTGAACTGGACAAGACCATTATGGTTCTGGGCGGGGGATTAACAGGTCTTACAGCGGCCCTGGACACGGCTGAAACCGGATATGATGTCGTTCTGGTTGAAAAAGAAGATAAACTGGGCGGATTTGCGGCGAAAATGTACAAGCAGACTCCCACAAAACATCCTTATGAGAAAGCTGAAGCACCGTCGATCAATGAACTTATCTCCAGGGTTGAGGCTAACGACAAGATCAAGGTCATGACCAAGACCAGCCTGCAGCTCATCAAGGGAGCCCCCGGGAAATTCAAGGCTACGGTCAAGCAGGGCGATGAAGAGCAGGTCCTGAGCATAGGCTCTGTTATTCTGGCCACTGGCTGGAAGCCCTATGACGCCTCCAAACTGGACAGCCTTGGGTACGGCAAAATCAAGAACGTTGTGACCAATGTTGAGCTTGAACAACTGGCCAAAAACGGCAAGCTCAACCGTCCATCAGACGGGCAGCCGGTTCTGAGCGCGGCTTTTATTCAGTGCGCCGGGCAAAGAGACGCTGAGCATCTGAGCTATTGTTCATCAGTATGCTGCATGGGCTCTCTCAAGCAGGCCGGTTACATCCGTGAACTAAACGATGAAGCCAAGGCCTATATCTTCTATAAAGACATGCGCACTCCCGGAGTATACGAAAATTATTACCGGGCTGCCCAGGATGACCCGGGAATCTTTCTGACCAAATCTGAAATTCAGGAAGTAACTGAGGGTGAAAATGGAAAGGTGCTGGTCAAAGTGACAGACAACCTGCTGGGTGAAGACTTCGAGGTTGAGGTCGACCTTCTGGTCCTGGCCACCGGAATGGTTCCCACCATAGCTGATGAACCAGTACTCAAGCTTGGTTACCGTCTGGGTGAACAGATTCCTGACCTGGATCTTTTTGACGGATTTGCCGATTAAAATTATATCTGCTTTCCTTATGAAACCAGAAGGACAGGCATTTACGCGGCCGGCTGCGTGCGTCAGCCCATGTCCATGAGTACTGCCAAGGACGACGCGGCTGGAGCTGCCCTTAAATCCATTCAATGCCTTGAGTCCATCAACAGGGGAGTGGCGGTTCACCCAAGATCAGGAGATCCAGGCTATCCCAAGTTTAATATGGTCCGCTGCACCCAGTGTAAGCGCTGCACTGAAGAATGTCCCTTTGGAGCTCTTGATGACGATGAAAAGGGCACGCCTGAACCCAACACCACAAGGTGCCGCAGATGCGGAACCTGCATGGGTGCCTGTCCTGAACGTGTAATCTCTTTTGACGATTACAGCGTGTCAATGCTCAATGAAATGATCGGCTCGATCCAGGTGCCTGAGGATGAGGAAGAAGGCGGCTATAGAATGCTGGTTCTGGTTTGTGAGAACGACGCCTATCCCGCTCTGGACATGGCCGCCATGCGCAAGAACAAATGGTCTTCCTATGTGCGGTTTATCCCCATCAGATGCCTTGGCTCGGTCAATACCCAGTGGATAGCAGAGGCCATGAGTAAGGGATTGGACGGGGTTCTTCTCCTTGGCTGCAAATACGGGGATGACTATCAATGCCATTTCATCAAGGGCAGCGAACTCTGCAACAAGAGAATGGACAATATCGGTGAGACCCTGGAACGTCTGCAGGTTGAGGCTGAAAGAGTCCAGCAGAAGCAGATCTCAATAGATGAATATGACAAGATACCCAAAATGATTGATGACTTCATTGAACAGATTGAAGGCTTCGGACCAAATCCATACAAGGGCTTCTAGGAGGTTTATAGATGGCAACAAGATTAGAACCGAATGTTCAATTTATCCGGGAAATGCAGGCCGCTGGAGGTGAGTCCCTCAAAAAGTGCTACCAATGCGCCACCTGCAGCGTGGTCTGCCCCCTTTCACCAGAGGAGGCTCCATTCCCAAGAAAGGAAATGGTCTGGGCTCAATGGGGTCTCAAGGATAAGCTGGTCAACGACATTGATATCTGGCTGTGTCATAATTGCGGAGAGTGCTCTGACAACTGTCCGCGAGGGGCCAAGCCGGCAGACCTGCTGGCAGCGCTTCGGAACATGGCATACAAATCCCTGGCCAGACCGGCCATAGTCGGGGAATGGATGAGTTCGGCAAAGTATCTGCCGATTCTCTTTGCCATACCAGCCGTAATCTTTCTGATAGTCTGGGCCGTGTCCACAGGCCTGAAGATTCCTGAAGGAACCATTATATTTGCCAAGGTCTTTCCAACCCTGGCAGCCATAGATCCAATTTTTATCCTTACGGTTCTCTTTGTGGTCTTCACTTTTGCCGCGTCCATCGGAAAGATGTTTTCATCTTTCAAGGAGTCTGGCCTGACGCCCAAAGAAGACGCGCCAGGCTTTTTGATGTCTTTGATCGGGGTTGTCAAAGATGAAATCATCAACCACCGCAAGTTCAAGGAATGTGAATCCAATAAAGACAGATATCCGGGGCATTTGCTGGTGTTTTACGGATTCGTGGCCCTGGCCATAGTGACCGGAATAGTCGCCTTTTTCTACTGGACCGATAAACTCTTCGGATTCGGCATGACCACACCTCTGGCTTTATGGAATCCGGTCAAGATCCTGGCCAACGCGGGAGGCATCGCCCTGATTGTGGGTCTGGTTTATCTGACCAGGTCAAGGCTCAATGCTGATCCCAAGAAAAGCGTTAACTCCTATTATGACTGGTACCTTATCGGTGTGATCTGGTTTGTGGTTGTTACCGGATTTCTGGCTCAGATATTCAGGCTTGCTGACGCGGCCGCACCAGCCTATATAGTATATTACCTGCATCTGGTCAGCGTGTTCATGCTTTTTGCTTACCTGCCCTGGTCCAAACTGGCTCATCTTGTTTACAGAACCGTGGCCCTGGCCTACGCGAGGCAGATCGGCAGAAAAGGGTTAAGCGAATAATCAGCTTTACTTTTGCAAAGTAATCAAATAAGGCCTCGCTTCAGCGGGGCCTTTTTTTTTAAGGATTTGGGCATATAAACATGGATTTTACATTTCTCTGTCAGACTCCACCTCCCAAAAATGGCCGAAAGGTGGCCATAATCGGGGCCGGCCCGTCAGGACTGGCCGCCACTGGGTACCTGGCCTGTATGGGCTATCAGGTGGAAGTATACGATAAGCTTCCCAAGGCCGGGGGATTGATGGTTTTCGGCATTCCCGGGCACAGGATCCCTGGTTCCAATATTGAGGAAGCTGTTAAAAAGCTTGAAAGTGATTATGGTGTGGACTTCAAGCTCTGCACCAAGATCTGTGGTTCAGAACCCATGCATCAGGAAGCAGGGGATGAATATGCTTACAACTATAAAAGTCTTGGGGGGCGGGTGCAGGATAATGACGCGGTCCTCATATGTACTGGTACCTGGAAGTCCAGAAGATTGAATATCCCGGGAACAGATCTGACCGGGGTTTATTCAGGGCTGGAGTTTCTTTTTCCTGTCAGGGCGGCTCAGTATGATATCGCCAGAGTAAATGTTCCGGAAATCAAAGGGAAAAAGGTGGCGGTTATCGGGGCCGGCTTTACTGCCGTGGATGTGATTCATTCTTCCATGGCTGAAGGGGCCCGGGAAGTTTATCATATATATCGCAGAACCAGGAATGAGGCACCATGCGGGACACTGGAAATAGACCTGCTGGAAAAATCCGGAGCCAAATGCATGGAACTGGTTTCACCGGTCAGGATTTTCGGCAGGGAGCGGGTTGAAGGTATTGAGCTGGCCAGATGCAGGCTGACTGAACCGGATGAATCAGGAAGATGCAGCCCTTTAGTGTGCGATGGAGAGCTGTTCAGGCTTGATGTTGACCTGGTGGTGACGGCCATCGGCGAGATTGCCACGCCTCCTTTTGCCCATGATCTGGGTTTGGAACATGTGCGCAAGGGCCAGGTCCGCTGGCTTCATATGACCAGCATGGACTCGGTATTCGTGGCAGGAGACGCTCTTACCGGTCCCAGCAGGATAGGCAACGCCGTATACAGTGGGCTGAAAGCGGCAAAATCCCTTGATCAGTGGCTATCTCTTAAAAGCCAGAATCGTCTGGATGAATACAAGGATGAAATTATCCTGAAAGAGGACCTGAGATAAGGTCAATTTAATATTGTTTAAACAGAAGGTTTCCTTAAAATTCAAAATGAAAACCCTGTATCTTGATTACAGCAAGTGCATCGGCTGCGGAACCTGTGAGGCTGTATGCAGGTTCGTATATCAGGTTCCCAGGATAATCATGACCAGGACCAGCTATGGTCTGCATGTTCCCCTTTATTGCCAGCATTGTGAAAATCCCAAATGCGTGAAGGTGTGTAAAGAAAAGGCCATATTCAAGGATGATCTTGGAATTGTCAGGCTGAATGAAGAAGTCTGCCGCGGATGCAAAACAAAGAATTGTATCCTGGCCTGCCCTTATGTTGCCATAATTTGTACAGGCAGGGACAATCCTGTGGCCAAATGTGACATGTGCGTCTCAAGGGCGGGACTGGGCCCGGCCTGCGCGGCAATGTGCCCCTGTGACGCTCTGATAATCGGTGACAGCAGGGAGTTGCAGAAAAATCAAAGCCCAGCTGCCAGAGAAGCACATGAGCGGGTCAGGAAATATATCATCTGTCCTGAATGTCCCTCACCAGGAAGCTGGTGAGGCAGTAATCTGTTTTCAGCAAGACAAATGCGCCTGCAAAAAAAGACTTTTTGCAGGCGCATCAAGACATATCTTGTTACAAAAAAACAACTTTTGCTTAAAAGTCACATTATTGAAAAGTGTTGCAAAATAATAATCATTTGATTACAGCATGTTATATACAAAAATTTTAGGTATGCTTTTTGCTAAGTCTGTGGGTCCTGGAGGATATACATGAAGCAGCAAACCATTAAAAAAGAAATAAAGTGTTCTGGAATCGGGTTGCACAGCGGCCAGAAGGTGTTTCTCAATCTCAGGCCCGCCCATGAGGACACAGGTATTGTTTTTGTGTATAAAGGACCTGATGGCCAGCGCAGGCTTGATTTAAGTCCCTATAATGTTACCTCTACTGACCTGGCCACAACCATCGGGAAAAACGGAGTACGCATTTCCACGGTGGAGCATCTGCTGGCAGCGGTAAATGGCCTTGGCATTGACAATATAAATATTGAGGTTGAAGGAACAGAACTGCCCATAATGGATGGAAGTTCAGCCTCATTTGTTTTTCTGCTTCGTTCAGCAGGCATAAGAAAACAGCGTAAGTCCAGGCAGGTCATGGCTTTCAGGAAGCCTGTAATGTTTAAGGAGGACAGGCGCTGGATAAAGGTGACTCCCTACAAAGGCATGAAAATAAAATACACAATTGAATTTGACCATCCAATGGTTGGTGAGCAGACTTTTGTTTTTGAACATGATCCCCAGGAGTTTATCAGATCACTGGCCAAAGCCAGGACCTTCGGATTTTTAAGAGATGTGGAAAAGCTGCAAAGCATGGGTCTGGCCCTTGGAGGATCTCTTGACAACGCCGTTGTCCTTGACGAATATGGGGTGATCAATCCCGGGGGCATGCGTTTCAGGGATGAACTGGTCAGGCATAAAGTTCTTGATTTTATGGGTGATATGACCCTGATGGGCGTTAACCTTTGGGGTTTTTTTGAGGTTCAATGCTCTGGTCATGCCTTTAATAATTCCTTTTTCCGTTTTCTGCACACTCACAAGGATGATTATCTCCAGGCCGTGGATTTTGAATCTCAGATTCTTGGCCATGATGCGCCCGAGGTTGAAACAGTTCCCTGCAGGGAGCCGGCCATGGCTTGATTCAAATTGTTTTTGTTCAGTTTTTTAAGCGCCCCAAAGGGGCGCTTTTTTTTGTCTCACCCCAATAATCATTTTAGTCTGCAAGTTTTATTTATAAAGGATTTCGAAAATGCCCATTGCCACTTTTGTTAACGCCGCAGCCATAATACTGGGCAGCCTTATGGGAGTTCTGCTGGGCAGAAATTTCCCGGACAGAGTAAGAACAATTGTCTATCAGGGCATTGGACTTTGCGTTCTGGTCATAGGACTGGATATGGCCCTGCAATATGACAATATTATACTGGTTGTTTTTTCAGTGCTTTTGGGTGCGGTTACCGGGGAGCTATTGAAACTTGATGAGAAAATGACCAGCTTTGGCAATTGGCTCAAAACCAGGATTAAATCAAAGGACGACCGGTTCACGGACGGGTTTGTCACCGCGTCACTTATTTTCTGCATAGGCTCCATGGCCATCCTGGGATCCATTGACGAGGGAATCAGGGGGGACAGGACTATTCTGCTGACCAAATCCATCCTTGACGGTTTCATCAGCATTCCCCTGGCGGCAACATACGGGATAGGAGTTTTGTTTTCAGCCCTGCCCATTATTTTGTATCAGGGCTCAATAACCATTGCCGCCTCACAGTCGCAGGCTTTTTTCAGCCCTGAAATCATCACTCAGATCACATCTGTTGGCGGATTGCTGATTATGGGTATAGGGCTTTCCCTTTTGGATATCAAAAAGGTCAATGTGACCAATCTTCTCCCAGCCCTTTTTTACGTAGTTCTTTTTACGATGATTATGACCTGAGAAGCTGTCCGGATTCGTGCTCATGAAACTTACCGGGAAATCTATTTGCCTTCAGCGCTGAGCTTTCTGCATATTTTTTCCACTTCCCGGAAGTTGACCTTGCCTGAGCCCATTACAGGAATATCCTCAATAACGTAAAAGTTTTTCGGGAGGGCTATTTGGGGCAGTTCCTTGCTCATCTGCTTGACAATCTTCCGGTTGTTGAGGCTGTTGCTGGTTATGGCCGCGACCACGTCAGCTCCCTTGGTGGGGTTTGGAACATCAACCACGCAACAGAGAACGTCATCAGGGATCAGGCTGTTGAGAACTTCTTCCACTCGAACCAGGGAAACCATTTCCCCTCCAACCTTGACAAACCTTTTCAGCCGACCCTTGTGCCAGAGGAAGCCTTCCTCATCCAGCATGCCCATGTCTCCTGTATCGTACCAGCCGGCATGGATGCGCATGGAAGTTTCCTCAAGGTCACCCAGATAGCCTTTCATGACCATATCTCCCTTGACCAGAATTTTGCCCACCTTGCCCGGCGGGAGCTGCTCATCAGTCTCAACGTCCATGATTTTCACTTCCACCCCTGGAATGGGTTTACCAACAGTACCCTTTTTGCTGACCGTGGGAGTGTTGATTGAAATTGCCGGACTGGTCTCTGTTGTTCCATAGGCGTCCAGGATTTTGATATTATGCTTTTCCATGAAGCCATCATAAATCTGAGGGGCCAGGGTGTCCGCGCCGGAAAGGGCGGCCTTGAGAGAGGAAAAATCTCCAGGCTGGGATTTTTTCAGATAACCATGGAAAAAGGATGGAGTACCGGTCATTATGGTAACGCCGTATTCCTTGACCAGTCCGCTGATGACTTTGAATTCAAGGGGGTTGGGATAAGTGACAATGCTAGTCCCCAGGGAGATGGGAAGCCAGAAATTGGCGGTCAGTCCAAAGACATGGAAAAGAGGCAGACTGGCCAGGAATATATCATCAGGACCCAGATCCACGATTTTGGGAATGTTGTCCAGGTTATGGCCTATATTCTTATGTGAAAGCTGGACGCTCTTGGGTTCCTTTTCGCTTCCGCTTGTAAAAAGGATAACGGCGGTTTCATCCATATCACCGTGATGCACCAGTTTCATCAGCATCTTTTCAGGCATTTTGGACTTGATAAGGGCGGGCAGTTTTTCAGCCAAACCGATGGAGGCCACCAGATCTTCCAGAAAGACCATGCCTTCAACAGGCTCAATATCAAGTTTTTCCAGGAGTTTTTTACTGGTAATAATGGTCTGAAAATGGCATTTCCCCTGAGCATAGACCGCATTATCCCTCGCGCCGGTTGCATAGTTGATCATTACCGGAACCTTTCCGGCCATCAGCACTCCCAGGTTTGAAAGCATGCACCCGGCTGAGGTGGGAACCATGATCCCAATATATTGGCTTTTGATCTTTTTAAAACGCTTGGCCAGGATCAGGGTGACAATGAGCATTCGTTCATAGGTCAGCTTTCTTTCCGTGGCTATATCATGGATTGCAATCTTGCTGGAATATTTTTTAGCTGTATGGATAAATCTCTGATGAAGCTGCATTTTTTACTCCTTTGTATGGTTAAGTAAGTCCTTGCCATCATCCTGAATAAATTTCCCCTAAAAACCATAATAAAAAAGAGGATAATCTTAACCCAAGTGGGTGCCGGGCTCGCAATGACATGAAAAATCGCTCAATTCAGGCTTAAGCTAAGCCGGAATTTGGTCCTGGCTTCAAACATGGCTAAAGTATTGCTTAAATAATTGCAACTTTTTTTTGGGTTTTTTTGATAATTGGCAGAGTGATTGTCTATCCCGTCTTGCCTGGTTGAGATTGCTTCTCTTCCCACGCAAAGACACTAATAATCATACTTCAATCCAGGATGGGCAGCCTGAATTTGGCACGGGGAAAAAATGATTTCACCCCTTGTGGTTTTCAGGATCATCTTTCCTGGCTATGAATGAATACATGACCGGGACAAAAACCAGAGTTATAAGGGTGGAGCTGGTCAAGCCGCCAATAATGGCCCTGGCCATGGGAGCCTGTGCCTCTCCTCCTTCACCCACTCCCATGGCCAGGGGGAGCAGGCCAAATATGGTGGTCAGGGCGGTCATGAGAATGGGCCTGAGCCTTCTTCTTCCAACCTCCTGGATGGCGGCAAACATTTCCAGGCCATCCTCCCTGCGGACCATATTGGTCTGGGCCACCAGAAGGATGGCGTTGTTCACAAGTATTCCTCCCAGCATTATGCATCCGATGTATGACTGGATGTTAAAGGTTGTGCTGGTGAGAAAGAGCATGAGCACCACTCCGATTATGGCCAGGGGAACTGAAAACATGACAATAAAGGGATCGCGCAGGGATTCATATAAACAGGCCATGACCATGTAAACAAGGAGCAGGGCCAGAATCAGACCAATGCTCAGTTCACTGAATGCCTTTTGCTGTTCTTCGTAGTCTCCGCCAAAAGTTATGCTGAATCCCTGCGGCAAAGGCATCAAGCGGAGCCTTTCCCTGATGTCGCCTATCACGGAGCTCAAGTCACGACTGGTAAGATCAGTGGATATGGTAATAATTCTTTCCTGATCTTTTCTCTCAATGCTCATGGGACCAAAGCCGGATCGCACATCCACCAGATTGCGCAGAACAACAGGAATCCCGCCCTGGCCGCTTATGGTAATATCCAGAAGTTCCTCCAGGGGCATAAATTCGGAGTCTTTAAGCTTGACCAGTATGGAGTACTCATCACCCCCGTCGCGGTAGTTGCCGGCCCTTGATCCTGACAAAACGGTCTGGATGGCGTTGGCCACTGCCGATACAGTGACCCCCATGCTTTCAGCCTTGGCCCTGTCCACTATGATCATTTCTTCAGGCACACCGGTTTCCCTGCTTATTCTGGCGTCTCCCACGCCTTCAACTTCCTCCACCATGGATTGAACCCTGTCAGCCAGGGCTGAGGCTATGTCCAGATCATAGCCTCTGATTTCCACTTCAATCCGGTCTCCATCACTGGTCCCAATACGGAGAATAAAAAGTCCCTGACCCGCCCGGGTTCTTATGGTCGCCCCTGGGATATGGCTGAGTTTTCTGCGAAGGTCAGCTGCAATTTCCTGGCTGGAACGGTCTCTTTTGCTCTGCTCCACGAGACCTATGCGGATTTCTCCTACGTGGGATCCTGAGAATCGCCAACCGGCTCCGCCCAGAAAAGTGATAATGTTTTCAGCCTCAGGCAGATCCCTTTCCAGAATTTCCTCTACCATCAGGGCGGTGGAATGCAGAAGGGAAAGTCTGGATCCTACTTCCATTTCAATAGTGATCCTTACTTCCCCTTCATCTGTTTCAGGCATCATTTCCGTTCCAATATGGGGAACCAGGGCCAGACTTCCCAACAAAACGAGTACAGAGCAGGCAATGGTCAAAACTCGGTGCTTCAGGCAGAATGCCAGGGTGGATTTGTATGAGTCTTCAAGGCTCTGAAAAAAGTTGCAGGAAATTGTGTTTATTTTATTTTTAAGACATTCCTCCTGATTCCGCATGCTGGTTACGGGTATGAGGAATCTTGACGAAAGCATGGGCACAAGTGTCAGGGCCACGGCCAGTGAACACAAAAGGGAAAAGCCTACAACATAGGCCAGCTGGGTGAACATGACCCCGGCCATGCCCCGGACGAAGATCAGTGGCACAAAAACCGCCAGGGTGGTCATTGTGCTGGCGGTAATGGCGGCAGCCACCTCCCTTGTGCCTTGAATGGCTGCCTGGGGAGGAGGCACGCCCTGTTCTCTCTGGCGATGGATGTTTTCCAGGACCACGATGGAATTGTCAACAAGCATGCCCACACCCAGAGCCAGCCCGCCCAGGGTCATGAGGTTGACGGTAAACCCGCCGAAATAGATGATTATGAATGTGGCCACTATGGCAATGGGGATGGCCGTTGTTACTATGGCTGTGCCCCTGATGCTTCTCAGAAAGAAAAGCAGGACCAGAACAGCGAAAAAACCGCCGTAAAACAGGGCCATGGAAACATTGGATATGGAACGCTGAATATACTGGGAAGTATCTATAATGGGCACTATGCGCAATTGGGGGAGGTCTCTGTTTACCCGCTCAATTTCCTGTAAAACCTGCCTGGACACCTCAACGGTATTGGTCCCGGACTGTTTGTTTACAGCCAGTTGAACCCCCGGCTGGCCATTCACCCGGACCATTCTTGTCACTCTTTCCCAGGAATCCTGGATATCAGCGATGTCCCGCAGCCTCACGGTTGAGCCCTGGTCAACAGCGATTATTGTCCGTCCCAGCTCCTCCAGGTCGGTAAATTCCCCCAGGGTCCGGATGGAGACTTCATAAGGACCGCTCTCCAGGATTCCTGCCGGCTGGTTGACATTGGCCTCCCTGATCCGTCGGATTATTTCATCCAGAGGCAAGCCCAGGGCCTGAATTCGACCGGGGATGAGGCTGACATGGATTTCCCGGTCCAGTCCTCCACGGATATCCAGTGAAGCAACTCCAGGAACCCGCTCCACCCGGTAACGCACTTGATCTTCGATCAGTCTTCTGGTCTGGATGGGGTCAAGGCGACTGGAAACACCAAGAATGAGTATGGGAAAGCTGGCCAGGTCGAATTTGCGCAGAAAAGGCCTGTCAGCGTCATCAGGAAGGCTGGAAACAACCCGGTCAAGACGATCGCGCAGATCATTGGCTGCCGAGTCCAGGTCCGTTCCCCAGGCAAAGGTTATGCGGATATCGCTCGCGCCTTCCAGGGATCTTGAATATATCTGTTCAACCCCTGGTACGGCACTGAAGGCCCTTTCCAGTGGTCGGGTAATAAGCGTCTCCACTTCCTGGGGCCCGGCATTGGAGTAGTTAGTTCTGACGCTCAGGGTTGGATAGGTGATGTCCGGCATAAGGTCTATGGGGACTCTGGACAGGGATATGGACCCAAGAATGAGGACAATAAGCGTGGCCATGGTTACAAAAACTGGCCGGCCTACTGAGAAGATGGTCAGCTTGTCCATCTATTGTTTCTCTTGCCCCGCGGACTGCCTTTCAGGAATGACAATGTTCATACCATCTTCCAGGAGATGAATGCCCAAAGTAACCACGTAGCCATCAATTTCCGGTTCCCTGATCTGGGCCAGGTCCCGGTCAATGAGCCCCACAGTGACCGGGATAAAGTTTGCCTTCATATTTTCTTCATCAACAAGAAACACACCCTGAAGACCGTTGCGCCTGGCCAGGGACGCCCTTGGAGCTGCAACAGCGTCTTCGACCCTGGAAAATTCAAGCCTGACCCGGGCAAACATCCCCGGGGCCAGAAGATCTTCAGGGTTGGCCACCAACACCTCAACCCTTCCCTGACGCGAAGTTTCCTCCAATACCGGAGCAAATCTAATGACCTCGCCTTCATAAGTTTTATCAGGATAGGCATCAGCTTTGACCGTTGCGGCCTGGCCGACCCTGATAAATG
Organism: Desulfonatronovibrio sp.; assembly: GCA_003566455.1. Taxonomy (GTDB): domain Bacteria; phylum Desulfobacterota; class Desulfovibrionia; order Desulfovibrionales; family Desulfonatronovibrionaceae; genus Desulfonatronovibrio. The sequence goes on along the minus strand of PXDF01000114.1, from coordinate 20,628 downwards.
GAAAATCGCGTTCAATAACATTAACTACAGCAATAAGATTTCGAGTACTTACAATGGATATGATTGGTTCATTAGCCTGAAGCATGGCGCCTTCATTGGTAAACCGCCTGCCCACCACCCTGGCATCAGGCTCGCCCTCCCATCTGGCAATGATTCTGGTGTAGGAGAGTCTGACCCTGGCGGCTTCAAGGGCGGCTTCTTTCTGTCGGACCTGAGCCTGGGCCACCTCATGTCTTGCCTTGCGCACTTCATAATTGGCCTGGATCTGATCCAGTTCAGACTGAGAAAGACTGCCGCTTTCCACCAGGCGAATAGCCCTGGCCAGTTCTCTTTCAGAGACTGTCAGCTCGCTTGCGCTTTCCCCCAGATTGGCCTGGGCAACCTCGAATTCGGCCCGGGCTACCTGGACCTGCTGGACGAATTCTTCGCTCTCCAGTTGGGCGATAAGGTCTCCTCTTTTAACCCTGTCTCCGATATCAAAATATAATTTTTCCAGTCTTCCTGATACGTTGGATGCCACAATGAATTCACTCTGGGCTGTAAGGCTTCCTGTGAGTTCGGCAGTATGATGCAGAGTGGCTTTACGCAGAGGCTCAACGCTTACGGCCTGGGCAGGTGCCCGGGATCTGTCAGTGGTTTCATCCGGGCTTAAAATATCAGTATATACTTTGTAGGTCACAAAGCTCATAAAAGATAAGATGACTATCAAGGGGAAAATTTTTTTCATGAATTTATCCTGAAAAAGTGTCTACTCGCCAATGGGTTAATATGAACTCAGAACTTTTAATCATTATGCAGGATAAAGTAAACCCGGGTCCGGAGGAATCAGTGAATCAGTTAGTCAGTGAATCAGTTAGTCAGTGAATCGGTGAGTCAGTGAATCAGTTAGTCAGTGAATCAGTTAGTCAGTGAATCAGTGGGTCAGTGGGCAGTGCGGGGGTGGCGCGCTGGTATGTGAAAGAGCTGGATGAGACCAGGTCAGGCCTTGGAAGATAAGTTGATTTTTGCGTCCTTATTGGCTATTTGCTGACGTCTGCAACCCATGTGCCATAGAGACAATGCTTTATAAATCAAATGGTTATCATAAAGAAAAATTGCAAAGCCAGTGATTTGTGCAGCATTGTGCATTTTTGTGCAATCAGCAGAGCATGCTTGATAATATTATACTCTGTTAGGACAGTGTCAGCTGTAAACCATAACCATAACCAAAGGGAGATGAAATGAAGGCATTAATCAGCACTAATTTCGGAGATATTGTCATTGACCTGGAAGCTGAAAGAGCTCCGGTCACAGTGAAGAATTTTCTGAGCTATATAGAACAGGGATTTTATAAGGATACTATTTTTCACAGGGTCATTCCCGGCTTTATGATTCAGGGCGGCGGCATGACTCTGGACATGCAGGACAAAAAGACTGATCCGCCCATCAAAAATGAGGCCGGAAACGGACTGCTGAATATGCGCGGAACCCTGGCCATGGCCAGGACCAGGGACAGAGACAGTGCCACAAGCCAGTTCTTTATCAATCTTGCTGATAATCACTTCCTGGATCATGGGGCCAGAGATTTCGGCTACGCCGTGTTTGCAAGAGTGTCTGAAGGAATGGAGGTCGTGGACAGGATTGCAGAGGTTGAAACAGTTTCAAAGGGGTTTCACGAAAATGTGCCCAAAGAGCAGGTAGTCATCAAGAGTGTGGATCTGATCTGATTGACTGGGCATTGGACTTGATTGATCATTTACATTTAGTCTTGATTTGACTCAGCGTTTCCATTATCAGAGTTCAGCTACCATGGAGGATTGGTTAATAATTTTGATGTCTTGTAAAATCATCCATGATTTCAATATGTCAGACATTTTTTTAAAAACATTCTTAAGGAGGCAGTAAATGAAGACACGCGTTAAATTTTTGGTGTTATCCCTGGCAATTGCTCTTTTGATGGGCGTTGGAAGCGCCTGGGCGGAAATCAGGATCGGACTCATGTGCCCACTGACGGGATCCTGGGCCAGTGAGGGCCAGGATATGAGAGACATTGTCCTGCTCATGGCGGATGAGGTCAACGCGGCCGGAGGAATTAACGGACAGAAGGTAACGGTTCTGGTTGAAGACGACGGAGGCGACCCTAGAACCGCGGTTTCAGCAGCTAACCGCCTGGCCACCAGAGACATAACCGCTGTTATTGGAACTTATGGTTCCTCCATTACCGAGGCTGCCCAGGGTATTTATGATGACTTCGGCATCATTCAGATCGCCAACGGCGCGACTTCAATCCGCCTGACCCAGAAGGGTCTCAAGTATTTTTTCCGCACTTCGCCAAGGGACGACGAACAGGGGCGTGTTGCCTCGGAAACAATAGCTGACATGGGCTACGGCAAAGTGGCGATTCTTCATGACAACACATCCTATGCCAGAGGACTGGCCGATGAAACCAGGGGGCTTCTTGAGCAGGACAACAAGGAGATAGTTTTTTTTGACGCCTTGACGCCAGGAGAGCGCGATTACAGCACTATTCTGTCCAGGCTGAGACGGGCAAACCCTGAAGTGGTTTTCTTTACCGGTTACTATCCCGAAGCCGGGCTGCTTCTCAGACAGAAAAGCGAGATGGGCTGGGACGTTCCTTTTCTTGGCGGCGACGCTACCAACAATCCGGACCTGGTATCCATTTCCGGAACTTCAGCTGCTGAAGGCTTCTATTTCCTGAGCCCACCAGTGCCTCAGGATCTGGACACTCCCCAGGCCAGGGATTTTCTGAGTTCATTCAATGAAAAATACGGCTCCAATCCCGGCTCTATCTGGGCCGTACTGGCTGGAGACGGGTTCCTGGTGCTTTCAGAGGCCATAAAAGCGACTGGTTCCCTGGATAAGGATGAACTGGCCGCATATATGCACAATGAGCTCAGCATCGAGGGACTGACAGGAGCCATTTCTTTTGACCAGCATGGTGACAGAGTTGGAGAGCTTTACCGTCTTTACCGGGTTGACGGACAAGGCAATTTTATAATGCAGGAATAATGATGACGTTAAAAAACGCGCCGGTTAACCGGCGCGTTTTTTAATGACTTTAGCAGGGCGCTTAAAATCTCCCAATTGCCGCTTCGTCCGGCACCCACCTGAGATGTCAGTAATGACATGCGCCAGATTAACATCAACACAAGTGGGTGCCGTACACTTGGAATTTTTGGACGTCACGTGTTTCGCGTGACTCAACAGGGAGCTTTTTATCATACTGATATAAAGGCAGCTTGATCATTAATCATTCAGCCCCAGGTAAAAAGAAATGGAATTTTTCTTTGAACAGCTCATCAACGGCCTGGCCGTAGGCGGAATATACGCACTTATCGCCCTGGGATATACCATGGTCTACGGGGTTATGAGGCTCATCAACTTTGCCCACGGTGACCTTTTCACCATCGGTTCCTACCTGGGCATGACCATTCTGGCCACCTGGGCGGTTGCCGAGTATCTGGGTCCATTTGCCGGCATACTGTTGCTGATAACGATGGTCATGTTTCTGGTCGGGATCATCGGGGTCATACTGGAAAGGGTGGCCTACCGGCCGGTCAGGCAGGCAGACCGTTTGTCAGCCGTGGTCTCGGCCCTGGGGGCTTCAATATTTTTTTCCAACCTGGTCATGCTTATCTGGGGTCCCAGATTCAGGGTTTATCCCGACGATATTCTGCCCCGGATCACTCTGAACATACTGGGTCTGGACGTGCCGCTTCTGAGAATTCTTGTTCTTCTGACTTCCCTTAGCCTCATGGGCATTCTTTATTTTTTCGTCCAGAAAACAAAGACTGGAACCGCTATTCGAGCCGTGGCCATTGACCACGGCGCTTCCAGGCTGATGGGCATTAATGTCAACAGGATCATATCTCTGGTCTTTCTTATTGGTCCAGCTCTGGGTGGGGCGGCAGGGGTGATGATCGGTCTGTACTACGGGCAGGTTAATTTTACCATGGGCTGGTCCTATGGGCTCAAGGCTTTTATCGCCGCGGTTCTGGGAGGCATCGGCAACATACCCGGAGCAATGCTTGGCGGTCTTCTTCTGGGGGTGATCGAGGCTCTGGGGGCGGCCTTTATTTCCACGGCCTGGAAGGACGGAATTGCCTTTATTGTTCTTATCCTGATTCTCATTTTCCGGCCCACTGGACTCCTGGGCGAAAGGGTGGCGGACAAAGTCTGATTTTTTAGTCCATCGGCCTTGACTGCTGTTTTTCCTGACATGGGCATGAATTCATGGATGTTGAGCTTTGAACCTTGAACTTACAGGATTTGTAGCTGGAAGATACGCGGATGTTAAAATATAAAAACCCCTTAATGGTCCTGGTTTTCTCGGCGGCCATTTTTTCATGCCCGTTTTTCCTCAATGCCTACTGGATTGATGTAATCAACAATATAGGTCTTTACGCAATTCTGGCTCTGAGCCTGAATTTTATCGTAGGTTATACCGGCCTTTTTCATATGGGGCACGCGGCCTTTTTCGCGGTGGGGGCTTATACCGCGGCGGTCCTCAATACCTCTTACAGCATTCCCATTCTGCTGCTTCTTCCGGTGAGCGGAGCGGCAGCAGCTCTGTTCGCTTATCTGGTGGCCAGGCCCATTATCCATCTGCGCGGGGATTATCTGCTTATTGTGACCATTGCCATTGTGGAAGTGGTGCGCATCGCCCTGGTCAATAATGTATTCGGTCTCACCGGCGGATCCAACGGAATTTTCGGAATTTCCAGACCGGAATTTTTCGGTTTAACCATACGCCGGCCCCATGAATTTTTTTATTATATATGGTCATTTCTGGCTATCAGCGTTTTTTTGTTTTATATGCTGGAGAGGTCACGTTTTGTGCGGGCGCTGAATTATATAAAAAACGATGAGGTGGCGGCCGAGGGAAGCGGGGTGGACGTTGCCTATTACAAGCTGATAGCCTTTGTGCTCGGAGCCTTCTGGGCCGGCATGGTGGGCAATATCTACGCTTCCAAAATGACCCTTATTTCACCTGAGTCATTTAATTTCTGGGAATCGGTCATTCTGTTCGTCATTGTTATCCTCGGCGGTTCAGGAAGCATAAGAGGGGTAATCCTGGGCGCGTTTCTCATTGTAGGCCTTCCAGAGATTTTCCGGCAGTTTGCCGGGGCCAGGATGCTGGTTTTCGGGGCGGCCATGGTGGCCATGATGGTTTTCAGGCCGCAGGGTTTTCTGCCGCCTCTGCCCAGAAAATATGCCACTCATAAAATCAAGCCCGGAGACGAAACCCTATGACCCTGCTGAGCATCCAGAATCTGACCAAGAAATTCGGGGGCCTGATGGCGGTCAACGATGTCAGCTTTGACGTTGATCAGGGAAAAATTGTCGGCCTCATCGGGCCCAACGGCGCAGGGAAAACAACAGTTTTTAACCTGATTACAGGCAATTATGTCCCGGATCAGGGAGAAATATTTTTCAACGGCCATAACCTGGAGGGATTAAAGACTCACAAAATAGTCTCTCTGGGAATTGCCAGAACTTTCCAGACCATTCGTTTATTCAAAAACCTGTCTGTTCTTGAAAATGTGCTGGCCGGCTGTCATTGCAGGATGCGTTCCGGGATTTTTTCTTCCATGCTCAGGCTTTCCTTTCAGCGCAAAGAAGAGAAGATGGCCCTGGCCAGGGCCCTTAAGGAACTGGAGTTTGTAGGACTTAAAGAACACATGGACCTTAAATCCATGAACCTTTCTTACGGCAACCAGAGACTTCTGGAAATAGCCAGGGCTCTGGCCAGCAACCCCAAGCTCATTGTTCTTGATGAGCCTGCCGGAGGCATGAATGACTTTGAAACCCAGCAGCTGGTGGGACTGATTCAAAAAATGCAGGACAGAGGACTGACTGTGCTTCTCATTGAACATGACATGAACCTGGTCATGCGCATCTGTGAACATATTGTTGTTCTGGAACACGGGGCTCTGATTGCTCAGGGCAATGCGGAGCAGATCACCAGCGATCAAAGAGTTATTGAGGCTTACCTGGGGATTGACGAGGATGAGGAATAGACATGCTGCTGACAGTTGAGGACCTGTATGTTAATTATGGCAACGTTGAAGCGCTGCACGGCATCAACCTGGAAGTGGATGAAGGGGAGATTGTGACCATTCTCGGGGCTAATGGAGCAGGCAAGTCAACTACCCTCATGACCATCAGCGGACTGATCAGTCCCAAAAAAGGGCAAATATTTTACAAGGACACAAAAATAAGCAAGCTTCAGGGGCATGAAGTGGTCAAGTACGGTATTGCCCAGGTGCCCGAAGGCAGAAGGGTTTTTTCAACCCTTACGGTCCAGGAGAATCTTAATCTCGGTGCCTTTACCTTGAATGACAAGGAAAATGTCCAGAAGACGCTGGCATGGATATTTGAACTTTTTCCGCGCATGAAAGAGCGCCGTGAGCAACTGGCCGGGACTCTGTCCGGGGGCGAGCAGCAGATGCTGGCCATAGCCAGGGGGCTGATGGCCAATCCCAGGATTCTTCTGCTGGATGAGCCAAGCCTGGGTCTTGCCCCGATACTGGTTAAATCCATATTTGAAACGATAAAGCAGATCAATGAAAGTGGCGTGACGGTTCTTCTGGTTGAGCAAAACGCCCGGGCAGCCCTCAAACTGGCCAACAGGGGCTACGTGATGGAGGTGGGCAGGATAGTTCTTGAAGACCGTTCTGAAAGTTTGCTCAAAAATCCGGAAGTCCGCAAGGCATATCTTGGGGGATAGAAGACGGATGACAGATCTCACAGGTCAGAGTATAAATGTCAGAACCCCGAAGCCTCCACTGGAAATTGTTCAATTGTGCTGACGGCCAGTGTGTGGCCTGGTGCAGGGATAAGCGTTTTTTTCAAACAATCTGTAGTATCAGGGCTTGTCATCAATGATCAGAATCAGAGGCAAAAAAAATTTTTCCACAGGGAATGAATATATTGTTGGTCCGGACAGCCTTCAGGGAAAGGATATATTTTACTCATCCGGTTACGAGACCATTATGGAACTCAGAGCTGGAACATACCTGTCCCGGGTTGAACAAAAATTCCAGGTGACGGACAAAATCTGGATGACTGATGCCAGGGGCAGGGGGGGGATTTTTCTCAAGCTCAAGGCCCTGGATGATTTTTCCATGGAACAGAGTCTTGATTTGACCTTTATGCGTCATGGCTTTTCACTGGCCTGGATCACCCTCAGTGACAAGGGTTCAAAGGGTCAGAGACACGATAAGAGTGGCCCTCTTATTGAGGAAATCACCGGGTCTGCTCTTGAGCTGAGCCTTTTCAGGGGCTTTATTATTCCTGATGATTACGGTCTCTTGAAATCTCTGCTGATACACCTGTCCCTGACTGCTGGTTTTGATCTGATTATTACCACGGGAGGCACCGGACTGGGCCCCAGGGACATAACTCCTGAAGTGGCCCTGGATATAATTGACAAGCGCATACCCGGCTTTGAACAGGGCATGCTCAATTATTCTCTGACCAAGACTCCTCATGCCATGATTTCCAGGGCTGCAGCCGGAACTCTGGGTCAGAGCATTTTACTTACTCTTCCGGGCAGTCCAAAGGGGGTCAGGGAGAATCTGGGGGTTGTCCTTCCCGCTCTGGAGCACGCCTTAAAAAAGCTGCAGGGCGACAAGGCTGACTGCGCCGCAGGGGTCTGAAATGGATATCTTTCTGGCAGATCTGCATATTCACTCCAGTTTTTCAAGGGCCACCAGCAGGGACCTTGACCCGCTCAGCCTTGCCGCGTGGGCGCATGTCAAGGGCATAAGCGTGGTGGGCACTGGAGACTTCACCCACCCTGGATGGATGGATATGCTGGATCGTCATCTGTACCAGGGACAGGACGGGCTTTTATATCTCAAGGATGACCAGGATTTAAGCTCCAAAGTGCCTGGATTCGGACATGAAATAAAACCCAGAACAAGGTTTGTCCTTTCCTCGGAAATCAGCTCCATCTACAAACAGGGAGGCAAAGTCCGCAAGATTCATAATCTGGTGTTTATGCCCGGCTTTGATCAGGCCAGAAAGTTCAACCAGAAACTGGCCCGGACAGGCAACCTTGAGTCTGACGGACGACCCATCCTGGGACTTGACTCAAGAAGCCTTCTGGAAATGGTCCTTGAGATTGATCCTTTTGCCTATGTAATCCCGGCCCATATCTGGACCCCGTGGTTTTCCCTGTTTGGCTCCAAGTCAGGTTTTGACAGCCTGGAAGAATGTTTCAAGGACTTGTCATCCCATATTTTCGCCCTGGAAACAGGTTTGTCCTCTGATCCTGAAATGAACTGGATGTGGAGCAAGCTGGACCGGTTTTCCCTGGTGTCCAATTCCGATGCCCATTCAGCAGAAAACCTGGGCCGCGAGGTCAATATTTTTCAGGGTGAGATGAGCTATGAAGGTATTTACAGGGCCCTGCGCCGGGAAGGTCTGGGTCATAGATTCCTTGGAACCCTTGAGTTCTATCCTGAAGAGGGAAAATATCATTTGGACGGACACAGAAAATGCGGGGTAGTTATGGATCCCAGGCAGACCAGGTCCAACAAGGGGCGCTGTCCGGTTTGCGGCAGGGAAGTTACTGTTGGCGTGTTGAACAGGGTGTTTTCCCTGGCTGACCGTGAATCAGCATTAAAACCCTCTTTTCAGCCTGATTATTTTTCTATCATACCTTTGAAAGAGATGATCGCCGAGTTTGTGGGTGTTGGCCCCAAGACCAAGAAAGTGCAGACTTTTTATAATAAGGTGGTTTCGCTTTTTGGCTCGGAAATGAATATTCTGCAGAACGTGCCCATTGAGGACCTGGCCAGGTACTCTTCGGTTCTGGCAACCGCAATCAAGCGCATGCGCGCTGGAGAGGTTATCCGCGATCCTGGATTTGACGGGCAGTTTGGAAAAATCAGTGTTTTTTCACAAAAAGAGCGCCATGAGTTCAAAAAGGGCAAGGGAATTGTGGACATACCCTTTCCCGGGGACATTGACGAATATATACGAATCGGCCCGGATAAGCTTATCGGTTCAGGTCCTGAAGTGGTCAAGGAAAAGGATATGGGGCTGAATCCTGAGCAGGAACTCGCCGTTGAATATGACCATGGTCCGCTCCTGGTCCTGGCCGGACCAGGTACAGGCAAGACCCAGACCCTTATGGGCAAGGTGGATGGACTTCTAAATAGCGGCGTTAATCCGAGGCATATCCTTATTCTTGCCTTTACCCGGAAGGCTGCCCAGGAGCTCAAGGAAAGACTGGCCGAGGCCCGGGGTCCTGAACAGTCCCTGCCTCGGGCGGAAACCATCCATGCCCTGGCCTATGAATACTGGCAGAGTATTTATGGTGAGCAACCCCTGATTCTGGGGGATGATGAAGCCAGAAAGGTATTCTCCATAGCCAACCCTGAGCTCAAGGGCGCGGCCCTCAAGGATGCCTGGATGGAACTGGCATTAGCCAGAGAAAAACGTGAATCTATACCTGGGCCTGGAGAACATTACGCCCGTCAGAAACAGGACTGGAACCTGGTTGACTATAACGACCTGCTGGAATTCTGGCTGGAAGAGATCAAAAGCGGACAGTTTGTCCGGCCGTATACCCACCTCCTGGTTGATGAGATTCAGGATTTGTCCATGCTTCAGCTTAGCCTGATCCGAAACCTTCTTCCTGAAAGCGGACAGGGGTTTTTCGGGATTGGAGACCCCAGGCAATCCATCTATGGATTCAGGGGGGCCTTGAAAGATGTCAGACAGACCATGACACAGTACTGGCCTGATCTTAAACTTATCAACCTGTCCAGGAACTACCGCTCTTCTCAGACTATTCTTGATTTTTCCCAGGCCCTGTTTCCCGGCGACCCCGGGCTTGTAGCTCAGAATGATATACCTGGGAGAATATATTTGTTTCAGGCTGTAAATTCATCGCAGGAAGGTCACTGGATCGGGGAAAAAATCAAGACCATGCTTGGAGGAACATCCCACTGGCAGAGCGATATGTCTTCGGGCAGAGTTTTCCTGGCACCGTCGGATATCGCCATTTTAGTCAGGTTCAAAGGACTTATTCCTTTTCTGGAAAAAGAACTCCAGCGCAGAGGAATTCCTGTCAGCGTTCCTGAAAATCAGCCATATTTCAAGGACCCGAGGGTGGAGCTTATCCTTAGGGCTGTGGCCCAGGTTATGGGAATAACAGGCGATAAAAAGGTGTTTGACTGCCCGGAAAAGGTACTGGCCGGTGGTCCCAAAAGCCTGGCCGCGTATCTAGAGGATGTGCCTCCATTTGATCGAATTTTCTGGAAAGGAAAGGCTTTTACAACCATGGAGCAGGAGTATTACAGGCTGGGAGGATGGGCCGGATTGATGAGCAATATCAGCCTGGAGAGTGACCTGGCCCAGGTGGATATAAAAGCTCAAAAAGTTATGATCATGACCATGCACGCGGCCAAAGGCCTGGAATTCGAAGCTGTTTTTCTGCCGTGCCTGGAGGACGGGATTATTCCCTTTGCCGGAACAGACGTTCTCCTGGGGCAGATCGATCCCGCGGGGAAAAGATGGGATCCTGAGGAAGAAAAAAGACTTTTTTATGTTTCTCTGACCAGGGCTAAAAAAAGCCTGTTCCTCAGCCTGGCCGGTTCAAGAAAGATTTTCGGCCGCCAGCTAAACCTGAAAAAGACAAAGTTTTTGAATGAGTTGCCTTTAGATGGAGTTCAGGCGACCAGGGGCAAGATTCAGAAGGCAAGGAAGGAAAAAAAGTTAAAGCTGGTCTAGAGGAAAGGGCTGAGCCTCTGGGCAAGACTATTTGAGAAGAACATTATAGAAGAATTTTTCGTAATAGACGCACATTCTCTGGGCCATGACAGGCCTCAGACCCGCGCCCCTTAATCTGCAGTAAACATGAAGGGGATTGAGATGATGCTGGAAAAAACATTTTACCTTTTTCATATCAGATGAAGCACCTCAATACGCATGTCTGATCAACTGCTGGGATACTTATCCCCCCTGTTCAAAAAAAGCAACAGATTATTTTTTCCCCGGACAGAAGCATATTCTCAAAAAAAAATTTCAAACGCATGTTCTGCGTATATCTTTTTATATTGAAAATAAAGTATTATTAATGCGTTTAAAGACATAAATTTTATAATCGTCAACTTTTTCAGCCAAACAGCTTTGAGACGGATATGAGCAAAAAGACATTTACCCTGGCTGGTCCTTCTTCCGTGGTGCCTGGAACTATTCAGGATAACGTCATGGTTTTGAAAAACCTGGTAAGCGAGGTGGGCCTGACCTTTTTTGAAACCAGGGCTTGTCTTTGTTATACTAGAAATGATATTCCCAATAGTCTGGCCGGGTTGGGACTGAAGTATCATGTCCATCTGCCTCTGGACCTTAACTGGACCCATGGATCTGGCCATGTTTTCCAGGTGGTAGCCGCCCTGGTTCAAAAAACCGGCTTTCTGTCTCCGGATAAGTTTGTGCTTCATCCCCCTGCAGACGCCGGACATCTTGAGGAATTTTCCCTGCTCTGGCAAAAGAGCGGGTTTGATCCAGGACAGCTTCTTGTGGAGAATGTCAGTGGCCATGACCTTTCCAATCTTTGGGAAGTTGTTGAGGAGCAAGGGCTAGGAGTATGCCTGGATATAGGACATATCTTGGCCTATGATCAGATGAGCATACTTGAGGAGGATATTGTCTGGGAAAGGACTGCACTTGTCCATGTCTACGGAAGAGAGGATCATACCGGACATGTTGGCCTTACTGTAATGACTGAGTCCGGTAAAAGAACATTGCAACTGATTTTATCCCGGGTTAAGGATGGAACCAGCGTGCTTCTGGAGATTTTTACCTTACAGGATTTTCTTGACTCCAGAGATATTTTGATTCAAATGGCTGACTCCTGGGGGATGGATTTTTCTTAGCCTGGTTCTGGCAGTCGATAAATCAGGCAGGAGAGATAAGGTGTGTTACAAAGTAATCATGGTGGTGGCCGGTCTTCCTGTAAAAATCAAATGAGGATTTATGGCTTATTTTAGAAATCTGGGTTCAAAACTCAATGATATGATCAAGCTTTTCAATAAGGATGAGCGCCTGCTCATCCTTATCAATGCTGATCCGGATGCCCTGGCCTCAGCCATGGCGTTGAAGCGCATTCTATACCGCAAGGTCCAGACAGTGGCTATCGCTCATGTCAATGAAATTTCCAGACCTGACAACCTGGCCATGATCAAGCTTCTGCGCATTCCCATTCTGAAGCTGACGCCTCTTCTGGCGGCCCAGTATGACAGGTTTGCCCTTGTTGACTCTCAGCCCCATCATCATCCGCAATTTGAAAAAATCAAGTTCTCAGTTGTTCTGGATCATCATCCTCTTAAAAAGGAAAAACCGGTTGAGGCTCTGTACATGGAAATAAACCCGGATTACGGTGCCACAAGCTCCCTTCTGACCGAATACCTTTACAACCTGAATATCCGGCCGGGCAAGCTTCTCGCAACCGCACTTCTTTACGGGATAAAGACCGACACCCAGAGTTTTGAGCGCAAGTTCTGCGATGTGGACATCAGGGCATTCAGATACCTGACCAAGTTCTACAATCCATTGCTGCTGCAGAAGATTGTCCGCTCTGAGTTCCACAAGGAGTGGCTCAAGTATTTTTCCCTGGCCTTCCGCAAGGTCAAGCTTATGGGTAACGGGGCCTCTGTGTTCATGGGCAAGGTGGAGTCTCCGGACATACTTGTTATCCTGGCTGATTTTTTCCTGCGCATCCATAATATATCATGGGATATAGTCAGCGGTATTCACCAGAATTCACTGGTGGTGGTATTCAGGGGAGACGGACTGAGAAAGGATATGGGAAAAATGGCTTCTCAGATGTTCGGGAATATTGGAACCGCGGGCGGGCATAAACAGATGGCCCGAGCGGAAATTTCCCTTGATAAAATCGACAATACTCATTGCCAGCAGTTTATCCTACAGAGACTTTCGGAAATAAACCTTAAAAAAAGAATCAAGTCCAAGAAGCCAGCCGGAAACGGAGTCACGGCTTTAAAGGAAAAGAATGACGCTGAAAAAAAAGCTTGCTCTGAAGAGTGACCCGGTATTCCTCATAGATGGCAGTTCATTTATGTATAGAGCCTTTTATGCTTTTCCTGACCTGAAAAGATCTGACGGGTTTCCCACCAATGCCATCTTCATTGTCCTGCGGATCCTGTTTAAACTGATCAGGGAGGAAAAACCCAGGTACGCCGCTTTCTTCATTGACGGAAAAGGGCCTACCTTCAGAAACGAAATCTATAAAGAATACAAGGCCCAGCGGCCCAAAATGCCTGAAGACCTGACTGTTCAGATTGATCCTGCCCTGGAAGGGGTCAGGCTTATGGGTTTCAAAACATTCGTGTCCAACGGGGTTGAGGCGGACGACCTTATTGCCGGACAGACTCAGGCATTGAAGAAGGATCACGCTGTAGTTATTGTGGCCTCGGACAAGGACCTGAAGCAACTTCTGGACGACCAGGTGTTCATGTGGGATCCGGGTGTTAAAAAGGATATGCTTATAACTGTTGATGATTTCAGGCGGGACACTGGCCTTGAACCGGGGCAATGGCCTGATTTTCAGGCCCTGGTGGGCGACAGTTCGGATAATATACCCGGAGTGCCGGGGATCGGGCCCAAAACGGCCAGGATCATCATGACAAAATTTCCCAGTCTGGAGATGATCAGGGATGAGTTTGATGAACTTCCAGCCAAAGATCAGAAAAAAATCAGGGATCATCTGGATAATATTTTCATTTTCCGTGAACTCACAAGACTCAGGTATGATTGCGGGCAACAGTTGAGTGCAGGGGATCTTACCCTTGAACCCATTGACAATCCGTCCCTGGCTGATTTTTTAAAAAAGTATGAATTCAATTCTCTTTTACGGGAGCTTCCAGGGATAAGCGTGAAGAAAGAGATCCGGCACTCACTTCTTTCTTTGAACAGCGGGCCCGGATCACCCAGGAAGGGGATTCCGGATCTTAAAGGCATTGACGCGGCTGGCCTTTTCCAGACTGAAAAAGGGTTTATCCTGGGAATTAATGGTGAAGAGTGGCAGTTGGAGTCAGAACCTGAAGAATTGCAAAAAATGCTTACTTGTCTGAAAACTTATGTTTTTTCACTCAAAGAGCTGGCAGCCTCCCATAAAGCGTGGCTCAGTACCGACCCCCCGGACTTTTTTGATATTTCCCTGGCAGCTTATCTGCTCAACACGGAAGCCAGGGAATATGATTTTGAACACATATTCAGGGTGTATTCTCCTGAAGTTGATGCCAATGAGGAGAATAAGGGTCTGGCAGCCCTTAAGATCGGAAGACTCCTGGAAAACAGAATTAAATCAGCCGGGCTTGAAACCCTGATGCGGGATTTGGAGATGCCCCTGATTCCGGTGCTTTTAAAGATGGAGGCAGCGGGAATCGGCATAGACCTGAATGCTTTTTCTCTTTTTCTGGAAAAGGTCAAGGAGCGGCTGGAGGAACTTACCTCAGAAATTTTCGCCCTGGCCGGTAAAGAGTTTAATATCAGATCCACCCGGCAGACCGCGGCTGTTCTCTTTGACGAGCTTGAACTTAAACCCAGGCGCAAGACACCTAAAGGGGCCTTTTCCACTTCCAATATTGTGCTTGAGTCCATGAAGGGGGCTCATCCAATCATCGGTCTCATTCTTGAGTTCAGGACCCTTGAAAAACTGAGGTCCACCTATCTTGAACCTTTACCGGAAAAGGTGGGTTCAGACGGCCGCCTGCACACCACTTTCAATCAATTGGCCACGGCAACGGGCAGATTGTCCAGCAGCAAACCCAATCTGCAGAATATCCCCATCCGGGGGGAGTTCGGGCCCAGGATGCGTGCCTGTTTCGTGCCGGGGCCCGGGAAACTTATGGTTTCAGCGGACTACTCACAGATTGAGCTGCGCATCATGGCCCATATGTCCCGGGATCCCAACCTTCTGGAGTCTTTTTCCAGGGGAGAGGATATTCACACACGCACGGCCGGACTCCTTTTTGATAAGGAAATCTCAATGGTCAGCCCGGATGAGCGCAGAAAGGCCAAGACCATTAATTTTGGTTTGCTCTACGGCATGGGGCCTCAGAAGCTGAGCCGGGAACTGACAATTTCCCTTGATGAGGCTAAAAAATTCATCGAAAAATATTTCAGCAAGCTGGAAAAGGTTCGCCAGTTTTATGATGACATAGAAAAATCCGCCTCTGAAAAAGGCTATGTGACTACCATTGCCGGGCGCAGAAGGCTTTTGCCGGAAATTAACTCCAGGAATTCAAACCTCTCCCAGCAGGCCGCGAGAATGGCCATTAATACAGTGGTTCAGGGTTCAGCCGCTGATGTGATTAAAAAGGCCATGCTGGCGGTTGACCGGGATGATGAGCTGAAAAAAATGGGAGCCTTGCTTATTCTCCAGATTCATGACGAACTGGTGATGGAGGTTGATAAATCCAGGGCTGAAGAGGCCGGCAGACGGCTGGGAGCTGTCATGAGCAATGTGGAAGAACTTGATGTTCCCCTGGTGGTTGACTGGGGAGTGGGTAAAAACTGGGCTGAGGCGCATGGTTGAATCGGTGAACCGGTGAATATGTGAATCGGTGAATCGGTAAATCGGTGAATCTGTGGGCAGAGTGGTAAGCGCAAAGAGGGAAGAGGTAAGACAGTGCGTTGGTGCTTCAGTAGTCAGTGAGTCGGTGCGGTAATATAGAAATATTTACACAAAAACACAGGATGCATTGTTGGCATAACACCTGAATAATAAAGGAGACAAGTTGAGTGGATAAATTGAGACTGCTGACCCCGGGACCGACCCCATTACCGGAAAATATCCGGCTGGCCCTGGCCAGAGACATGATTCACCACCGCAAACAGGATTTCAAAGACATCATGAAAAGGGTCCAGACCGGACTGCAATATCTTTTCTGCACAGAACAGCCTGTATTGACCCTGACCTCTTCAGGCACAGGAGCCATGTCTGCGGCGGTGACCAGTCTTTTTGCCCCGGGTGAAAAGGTGCTGGTGGTTGAGGCGGGAAAATTCGGACAGAGATGGTCTGAGATTTCCGAGGCTCATGGCCTGGATATCGTTGCCCTGCCCCTGCAGTGGGGTCATTCTGTCAAGCCCAGGGATGTGGAGAACGCTCTGTCCAGGTTTCCAGATATCAGCGGGGTTCTGGTGCAGGCTTCTGAAACATCAACAGGAGTTCTTCATCCGGTTCAGGAGCTGGCCAGACTTTGTCGGCTAAAGGATAAAATTATTGTTGTCGACGGGATATCAGCCGTTGGCATATCCCCATGTCCCATGGATGAATGGGGGCTGGACTGTCTGCTGACGGGTTCCCAGAAGGGCATGATGCTCCCGCCGGGCCTGGCCTTTATCGCTCTGAGTGAAAAGGCCTGGAACAGGGCTCGTGAGATAAAATCCAGAAATTTTTATTTCAACCTGCTGAAAGAAAGGGAAAAATGCCTGGCAGGGCAGACTCTTTTTACTCCGGCCATTAACCTTATTGTTGCCCTGGAACAGTGCCTGCAATATTTTCAGGAACAGGGGCTTGAAAGGATTTTTAACAGGCAGATGGCCATGACCAGGATGGTCAGAACCGGAGTGAAATGCCTGGGACTTGAACTTCTGGCCGGCAATAATTATACTTGGGGCCTGACCTCCATCAAGCTGCCTCCGGGCATTGACGGAGTAGAGCTTTTGAATACAGCTGCCAGGGAGTATAAAGTCCTTATGGCCGGAGGCCAGGATCATCTCAAGGGAAAAATCGTCCGCCTGGGACACATGGGATACGTGGACTGGCCAGATCTGCTGGCAGGACTCTTCGCCCTAAGGGGAGCACTGGTCAGACAGGGGGGATTTTCAGGAGCAAGGGACTATCTTGAACAGGCCATGTCAGCTTATGAGCAGACCCTGGATAATTGAGGAAAGGGCAGAGGGTGGAGGCCGTAATTTTTTTCAACTATCAGACCTTTGTTCTTGAGTCTTGAACAATGAAAAATGTTTTTGAGGAGGTTAAGAATATGAATCAGGAAAATGAAGAAATCAAGGTGACTGACAGGAGAATCAAATATGATGATGATCATGTAAAAGAGGAACAGACGCCGGAAAGCAAGCCTGAAGAAAGCCATGCCAAAAAAATGGAGCGCAAAAAGGTTGCCGAAGATTACAAAAAAGTATCAGCCAGGGAAGATACCCCTTTACCAAAGGTTGACTTTTTTACCTTTGTCCTGTCCCTCAGCTCTTCAGCACTGATGCATCTTGGTGAGATAGCCGAGCAGGAAGGTGGAGAGCCCAGTGTTAATCTGCCCATGGCTAAGCATACAATCGATATTCTGGCCATGCTGGAACAGAAAACCAGAGGCAACCTGACCCCGGATGAAGAAAAGGTGCTCAGGGATTTTCTCTTTGAAGTCAGGATGAAATACGTCCAGAAGGCCAGTTGATTTTAAAAATCCAGTTATCTTCAACTAAAAAAGGGATCAGGGCTGGTTGCCTTGATCCCTTTTTCAGTTTGGGAAAACATGATCTGTGGTATTAAAGGCCAAGCTTGCAGTCTTTGCCGTCCTCGCAATAATTGCGGATAAACTGTCCAAGCTGGATTCCCAGATTAAAGCATTTGATGCCGCTCAGACATTCCTCAATGTCCTTTTCTTCCAAATGAGTGGCCAGTTCATGCTCATTCTTCTTAAACCTGGCAAGCCAGGCGTTGTTGGCCTTGTCCATTTCCAGGTCAAATTCCAGGCCATACTTTTTAATCTCAGGGAAAAGAGAGATTATTTTTGCTTTGAGATCATCTTTGTTTGGGGTCATACATTTCCTCCTTGGAAAAAAGTTGCAGATTAATAATGACCTGAATTGAGCGATTTTTATCTGTCATTGCGAGGGAAGCTAAGCAATCTCAGTCAGTTACTATGAGATTGCCACGCGCACTTCAGGTTCCCGCAATGACAGAGGCTTATCAAGCAGTCACAGGTCAAATCGCTCAATTTATATATAATATTTAATATAACCTGTCCCTGTGAAAAATACAACCCCGAGAGTTGAGAGCTGAACAGGCAAATTGAAAAGTACATCACTGCAGGGGCAGATAAAAGGTAAACCTGGATCCCTGGCCCACCGTGCTGTTCGCTTTAATATCACCCTGGTGATCCTGAATTATCCGGTATGTGACTGCCAGTCCCAGCCCTGTTCCCTTCTCCTTGGTGGTGAAGAATGGACTGAAAATCTGCTTGAGCTTGTCATCGGAGATACCCACCCCTGTGTCCTCTATGGAAACCATGATCCGCTCCCTTTCCAGGCCCGTGGATATGGATATTGTTCCTCCTCCGGGAATGGCTTCCCAGGCGTTTTTGATCAGGTTTATGAGCACCTGTTTCAACTGTGCCCGGTCAAAGTATGAGCTGGGCAGGTCCGGGGACAGGTTGAGCTCCAGACTTACCCTGGCCATGTCCAGTTCTTCCTGGACCAGCTGCAAAGTTTCACGGATGAGGTCATTTATTTGTCCCAGTTCCTTCTGAGGTAATTGAGGTCTGGTGAAATTTCTGACCTGATTGAGCATGCTTTCCAGGCGTTTTGCTTCCCCGGAGATGATATCAAGCTTTTCCCTGTTGGGATCATTCTCTGGGAAAGTTCGCATGACCTGCCTGGCAAAACCGGACATGATCATGAGAGGGTTTTTTATTTCATGGGAAAGGTGAGACGCTGCTTCACCTATTGCCGCGAATCTTTCAGACTGAACCAGTTTCCTCTGAGCTTCAACAAGAGCCTGCAGGCTCAGCTCAACTTTTTCTTTTTCCTTTTGCAAAAGGTCCTGGGATCTGACAAGATGTATGGTTTTTTCCTCAACCTTTCTGGCAAGATCCTGATTCCAGCGTAGAGATATAAGATACAGGGTCAGCAGACCGGAAACAATGATTATTACGAACAGTCCCACCACAGACCATTGCCTGATCACAATGGGCTGGATCAGACCGTAAACCTCGGTATCCGGAGCCGCCAGGCCCACCGACCAGACAATATGAGTTGAGTCACTCGGGAAACCGGGAGGAAAGTTTACCGGGCTGAAGGCAACAAGTTTTTTCATTTCCGTGATCACATCCCTGTGCCATCCTGAGATATACCAGTCTGTTCCTTCTTCTCCCTGTAAAAGTTTTTGCCTGGTAATGTCGTTTATTTTCTGGTAGGATATGGTGGGGTTTTTGTCGTGGCGGACGGTCAGGGAGTTCTGTCCCAGAAAGTCTTCTTCCACGTGATAAATGAAATACCCCTGATCATCGATCACCCAGGGATATCCGGTTTTGCCCGACACCACTCCATGTGCGTAGCGACGGGCTATTTCCTGGGCGTCCATCACAAAGAAGGTCACGTGAAATTCATTCGAGGCCTCATCCAGAACCCCTGTTCGCGGGACATACCCGCTTTGAGTGGCGAGCAATATAACTCTGGTATGTTCAAATGGGCCGGATGCCGGTTTGATGGCCCTGCTATAAAAAAATGGAGTCTGATTATGTAAAGACAAGGACTTTAAGAATTCTTCCCTGGGAAATTCCAGACCAAGCTCATCCAGGGATTCAAGGGCAGGGCTTGAAGTCAGCGCGCGGTCCTCGCTGTTGTAATGAAGTATCCCAAGGGCGACAACCTGCCAGTCCCTGAGGATCTGGTAGTGATGTTGAGATTGTTCCTTCAGGTCCCCTTCAAGGGCGTGTCTGGAGTATGTGACCAGGGCCGTCTCAAGAAATCCAAAATGAGATTCTATATCTTGGGCGATTTTTCGGGCAAGAGTAAGCTGCTGGGCGTTGAACTGGCTGGTCACCACCTCCCCCAGTTCTTTATTGGCCCGGATGGCCATTAAAAAAACCGCGGATGAAAGTAAAATCAGAATGATCAGGCTGGCAACTACTGTTTTTTTAGTCATGAAAATAGCTTTGGTCTTTTCAGTGCCTCGCTTCGAGATTATACCCGGAGCCGAGTTAAGATTTACATGAACAGTTTAACAGTCCCTTGGTAAGATGGGTTGGCAGGTCTAGGATTCAGGCTGGTCCTGTTTATTTTCCAGGGCCACGGACGGAGGCAGATAAAGGATAACCATAGTGCCTTTGTTCTCCTGGCTGAAGAGTTCAAGCCTTCCACCCATGTCTTCTACAATTTTTTTGGTCATGGCCAGGCCAAGACCGGCTGCCTCTCCTCTTTTTGTGGAAAAAAAGGGACTGAAAACCTTCTCCCTGATATTTTTAGGTATTCCTTTTCCTGTATCTCCCACCTTTATCACTATGAAGTTTTCTTCCATGAAGGTGGAAAGGGTCAAATTACCCCCATCAGGCATGGCCTCAATGGAATTTTTAATAACGTTTATGAGGCCTTGCTTGATTAGTTCTGGATCTCCCCTGGCCAGAGCAAGGCCGTGATCGATTTCAGTCTCGGTTTTGATGTTCTGCTCTTCGCAGCTGAGACGGAAAAGCTGCATGATATCCATAAGTATCCGGTTTACATTGACTTCCCTTTCCTGGGAAGTGGTAGGCCGGGAAAAGGTGATGAGATTCTTGAGGATACTGTCAAGCCTTTTGGACTCTTTGATGATTATTTCGATTTTTTCCCTGGAGGTCTTGTCCAGACTGGGTT
>PXDF01000159.1 GCA_003566455.1 Desulfonatronovibrio sp. | reverse complement strand
GAACATAAAAGAGGACATAAGAGGAAAAGAGCAGGAAAGCCATCAGGGTGGTCCTGGTGTCTACAGCCACAGGAAACCATTGTCCCTGAGCCATTACTCCCAGAGTCTGGTCATAAATCGCAAAAGATTGAGGAGAGATAAGCTGGATGATAACCGGGGGAAGGGGAAGCGCCTGCAGCAGGATCAGGGCGCAGATTACAAGCAGGATGCCCAGCCCTGGAATCCGGCGAAAAGACTTTGGAGTCTTTGAGACACAGAGCAAAAGGGCGCTTAAACATATCAAAAGCTGCATCATGGTTTTTGACCAGATTTCCACTGATCCGAAGGCCAGCGGAGCAGTAACCAGGACGGCCATAAAAAGATACCAGGATGCTCTGTAAAAAAAGCTGGATTCCGGGTCCGGATCCTGTTCAAATCTTTGTTTTTCCATCAGCGTAAGTGCCGTAAGCTCCGTAATACCTGTAATGGAAATATTTAAGTCTTTTCTCGTCCACGCAGTTGACCACCAGACCCATCAGAGGTACGTCCAGAGACTTGAAAAGCTTTTCAGCTTTTTCCAGTGAATCATAGGTGGTTTGACCTGAACGGACAACAAGCAGAGTCCTGCCGGTCTGTCTGGTGATGAGCAGGCCGTCGGTGACTTCCGCAAGGGGCGGTGAGTCCACGATTACCAGATCATAATCTCCCTTCAGGCGATCGAACAATTGTGAAAGCCGGCTGGAGCTTAAAAGCTCGGAAGGATTTTCCGGAACAGGTCCGGAGGTTAAAATATCCAGGTTAGGTATCTCTTTGGATTTAAACACAGGCATGTCTGAGTCACTGGACAGGCATGAGCTTAAACCCCTGCTGTTGTCCAGTCCGAATATAGTATGCAGCCTGGGTTTGCGCATATCGGCATCCATAAGCAGAACCTTCAGTTCGGAATGAGCCAGGGCCAGGGCCAGGTTGGTCGCGGTTGTAGTTTTGCCGGTTTCCGGTTCCATGCTGACCACCAGCAGGCTTCTTATCCGTTCCGGGGACAGAAGTATCGTTGTGCGAATAGCCTTATATCTTTCGGATATAATAGATCTTGGCAATTCATGGACTGCCTTTTCAATATTGTATTCTTTATCCTTAAAAAAAGGAACCATGCCCAATACAGGAATCTCCACCCGGGTTTCAATATCCTCTGATGTCTTAACTTTATTGTCCAGGTGCTCCACAAAAACCACCAGGCCCAGGGCGGCCATCATACTGCCCATCAGTCCAAGAAGAACCGTCCTTTTAGGCCTGTTGGTGTTTATTGGGTAATGGGGCTGTCTGGCCGGTTCGACAATGTAGACGTCAATGGTTGCTTTGGTGTCTGTGGCGTCGTATTCCTTGATGCGGCTGATGAGCCGGTCATATAAAAGCCTGTGAACCGAGACGTCCCTGTTCAGGATCTCATATTGAAACATTTTATCACTGATAACGCTGGCTTCGTATTTGGCTTCACTCAGCAGGCTGCTCAGGTTGTTCTGTCTTTCTCTGGCCAGTTCATAAGAGTTTTTTACAGACTGTATGACTTTCTGTGTTTCCGTATTCAGCATTGACTGCAGAGTCTGAAGATCTTCCCGGGCCTGGATCATTCTAGGATGCCTGTCACCGATCTGTTTGGAAAGATTCTCGATTTCCTGTTTCTGATTCAAGATTTTCAGGCGCAAGTCCCGGATTATGGGATTGTCGGCCACAACGGGCAGATTCAGTGCCTGTTGCGAAGAAATTCGGCTAAGCTCCCTGTATTGGGACTCCAGTTCTATTACCTCTGCCTGGGCCTCGGTCAGTCTCTGGCTTAATCTGGTTATCCTTCCGGGTAAAAGCCCTTCCTGATCGCCAACTGTATATAAGTTATGCTTTCTTTTATATTCCTGCAGGATGTTTTCACTGGCCTCCAGGTGGGCGCGCTGGGCTTCAGCCTGATTCTTCATCCAGTCTATGGCTTCCCTTGATGATTCCATGCGCATTTCCACCAGGATCCTCCGGTAGGCAGAGGCAACATTGTTAACGATCCTTTCGGCAAATACCGGAGAGGAAGATACAAAGGCCACTTCGACTATGCTGCCCATGTCAACCAGAGGCTGAACAGTAATGCCCGCGCTGATCATGGCGGCCAGAGACTTTACGCGCGCTTCCTTTCTCTGTTCTTCAGTCAAATAATATTCACCCACTTTTTTCTGATCATGGGAGTCAGGATCCTGGATAATCAGCTCAAGAGCCTTGCCCGGCAGTTCTTTAACTTCTGATAAAGCTTTCTGCCATAACGATGGTTTGTATTCAATTTCCTGGAAATACCGGTCATAGGTCTCGACCAGGTTCAGTGTGCGGACAACTTCCTCCGCCACCCGGGAACTTTTGATGATCTGTGTCTGAGTATCCAGAAAGCCTGGATCATATCTGAATCCTTCACTGGTGATCAGGGCGGGTGAAGCCGCCTTCTCAATCATCAGCTTTGAAACGGCGCGGTACTGAGGCTGCTGCTTCTGAGAAAGGGCGTGCAGGATGATGAAGGGTATGCTGAGGGACAACACCAGAAGAATCAGGTATTTGCGTCTGAGCAGTATCTGAAGATAGTCCCGGATGTTTATCTGTTCTTCCTGCATATTTTGATCTTTCATGGAATTACCTCAAAGATAGATAAAATTCGAAGAAACAAATTCGAAATTCTAGATTCTAAACCTGATAAAATGAACAGCCTTTATTTCGTGAACTTCATCAGGCTGACCACGCGAGGCGCGTGGCAAGTTGCCTGACAGGAGGTTTTTATTCGTAAATCTGCGTATTTCCATAAGTTCTGCGGTTTTCATTTTATCTTGCCGCTGATGAGTAATAAGATGAAAAGAAATTTTTTTAACCGCCCCAGTGAAATGGAAGAAATTTCACGGGGTGAACTGATCGCGTCCCGGTGAAATCTGCTTCGCAGGGCACTTTGTGCATTTCACAGGATAAACCGATCTACGCAGATCAAAGAGATTGTTCTTTTCTTAATCAGCGTCCATCTGCGAGATCTGCGGCTAAGTTTCTTCTGCCTTCATTCTTTAAGCATTAAAGTCAAAGATAAAGATTTTTAGCCGCTGATCGCCCAGATCTACG
>PXDF01000161.1 GCA_003566455.1 Desulfonatronovibrio sp. | reverse complement strand
CGTCTGTGCATGTCTGTGTGGGTCTGTGGCTAATAATCTTAAATCTGATGTCTGATATCTGACGTCGGACGTCTGATTAGAAAAGCGGGCGGTTGATAAATCTTTAAATAAGTCCGCGAGCAGCCTGCCCTGCACCTGACTGTTGCCAAGTAAGCTAGGTGGTTAAGCGCTGCTTATCTAAAATTATTGCAAAAAAACCCTCAGGCTGTCGCCGGGCCTGATTATCTGGTTGCCTGAGATATTGTTCCATCTCTGCAGATCGCTTGTCTGCACTCCAAAACGCCTGGCGATTGCCCACAGGGTGTCACCGTTGCGTACCTGATAATTTACCTGTCTTTTGCCGCTGTCCTGAGCAGCACGGGTGGGTCCTGGAATGTAAAGGTTTTGACCTGCTTTCAGAGATCTGGGATCACTTATGCCATTGGCAGCCATAAGCGTATTCAGATCAACATTGAATTTTCTGGAGATTGCAGACAATGTCTCTCCCCTTTGAACAATATAAGTTCCCCTTCTCTGGGCATAATCCTGGGTGGTTGATGAGGCGGCAACAGCCCGGCCTGAGGAACCGCTGGCAGGCACAATTACGTGCTGTCCCACTCGAAGGAGGTTAGAAGTGGTATTGTTAACTGATTTAAGGATGCTCACGGGAACCCCGAACCTGTTGGAAATTCTCCACCAGGAATCCCCGCTTTTAACCTGATATCTCTGAAAGCCGGCATAAGGTCTTGAATCTGGACTGTCCAGAAAGCTTCTGGCTGTTTCATGCCTCTCTGCCGGAATCATTACTATGGATACTGCATCAGAAGGCGAGACCTGTCTTCGAAAAGCGGGATTGAGTTTTTTGAACTCATCCCAACTCATGTCGCATTTTCTGGAAAGAGCGAGAAGGTCAGTGCCGGGCCTGACTTCAAGTTCTTTGAGCCTGGGAGCTGAATCCCAGTTGACAGGCTCAAAACCCAGTTCCTCCAGGTTATGCATTATCTTCAGGATGGCCAGAAACTTAGGAACATAATCCCTGGTTTCCCTGGCAAGGTAGGGCCCGTTGATCAGATCAAAGTAGTTGTCATGGCCGCTGTTGGTCATGGCCCGTGCCACCCTGCCTTCCCCGGCGTTGTATGCTGCCAGGGCCAGGTACCAGTCATTAAAGTCGCAATGGAGTTTTTCCAGATAGTCAGCCGCGGTATAGGTGGACAGGTAAGGATTTCTCCGCTCATCTATCCACCAGTCAACCCGAAGTCCATAATGCCTTGCAGTGGCCGGCATAAACTGCCAGAGACCCGCTGCACCGGCCCTTGAATAGGCTATGGGATTGAATCCGCTTTCGGCAAAGGGAAGATAGATCAGATCAGTGGGAAGGTCCCTCTCTTCGAAAATTTCCCTGATGTAAGGCAGGAAGGTCTCCGCTCTTTTGAGCCAGGTTTCAAATGATTTTCTGTGGGTGTGGGTGTACATTTTGAAATAATTTTCCATGGCCTGGGTTTCCCGGGCGTCCAGGAAAAAATCAAAACCCACTTCAGCTTCAAGGACCTTTTCTTCGACTTCGGTCAGCTGCTCTTTTTCAAGCACCTTGATTTTTTCAGGGGTAAGCTCCAGCTCTTCAGTCTCTAGAGACCTCTGGGCAAGGTCAGCTTCATAAGAAAGAACGTGAGTATTAGAAACCTGTTTTAAAGAATCCGATGGAGCATCCTTTAGGACAACTGTGTCAGTATGATGGGTTGAGGCGCATGCCAGCAACATGAAGATACTGACCAGGACCATAAAAGAACGAAGAACCATGACAAAACACTCCTTGTTATGGGCTTCTTTCATAAAAACCTGAACAGGTTTTTGAAAAAGAACATTTATACCTGTACGCAAGGTAGATTTTAATCAAAATTTCATATATTTATTTCAAATCCCAATTCGAACTGAGTCAATTAACAGTAAGTTCCTATTAAAAACTCCCGCCTTTGGCAATACATATTTTGGTGGGTTGTTCAACCTTGATTGAGGACTTTTTGCCTGCAAGAGGATGAAAAGACAGTCCTGAGGTTTTCAGGGTGTAAATCATGATTTTTTCATAACGGGTGAAAATTTATGGAGTCCCCCTATATACCGGGAAGAAAGCCGGTCATTGAATTTTTATCTTCAACCCCTGACAGAGTCGACCTGGTTCTTATCAAGAAACCAGCGCCGGCTGAGCTTGGTCAGATTATTGAGAAATGCAGGCAGGAAGGAATCAGATTCAGACTGACCAGTGTTCAAGAACTGGACAGGGTGGCCAGAGGGCATCAGGGAGTGGTGGCCAGAATCAGGGCCATAAGCAGTGTAGAGCCTGAAGATATTTTTTCAATGGCAGGAACAAGTGTTTTTCCCGTTGCCCTGGCCCTGGATCAGGTCCAGGATCCGGGCAATCTTGGCGCTCTGGCCAGAACAATGGCTGCTCTGGGCGGCATGGGCATAATAATTCCAAAAGACAGAAGCGCTTTCCCTGGAGCCGGGGCCATGAAATCTTCCGCCGGTGCCCTGACCAGGATAAAACTGGCCCAGGTGACCAATCTGGCCAGGATCCTGGATCAGGCCCGGGATCAGGGGCTGTGGGTTTACGGGGCGGTCGCGCGGGAGGGAACAAATATCTTTGAAATGAAATTTAGTTTTCCGGGAGTCCTGGTTCTGGGAGGAGAGGACAAAGGCATAAGGCCCAATGTTCTTAAGCGCTGTCACCAACAGATGCGCATACCCATGCCTGGAGGGTTTGATTCATTAAACGTGGCCCAGGCCGGAGCCATAATTCTCGGGCAAATGCTGAGATCAGTCAGTTAGTCGATTAGTCAGTCAAGGTAAAAGATAAAGAAATTTGAACCGCCCGCTCGCGGACTCGCTCAAGCCGCAAAGTTCGCTAAGTAAGAAATTCAGCTTTGCGGGGTAGCCCCGTTAAAAAGCATAGCTTTTTAACAAGGCATACCAAAAAGCCGAAACTTGCAATCAGGCACCCACTTTAACTCCTTAAATGAAGTTCACAATAACTGATGTACTCAGATATTCTTCAATGGCAAAATTTATCATGTTAAAGTGGGTGCCTGATGATTACGCCGCCAGGCTGGAAGCCTTTTCTATTGCTGTTCACCCAGCAAT
>PXDF01000213.1 GCA_003566455.1 Desulfonatronovibrio sp. | reverse complement strand
CCGGAATCCAGTCCAATCAGCTCATGGTATAAGTCCGTCCAGTTTGGGTTCATGCTCTCAATCAAATCTAATTTCCATTTGCGTTTCCATTCTTTTATACGTTTTTCCCGCTCAATAGCTGATTGCATATTATCGTGCAATTCATACCAGACAAGCTGATGAACGCCGTAGCGTTTGGTAAATCCTTCCACCAGGTTGTTTTTGTGTTGCCAGACCCTTTTAATGAGGTCCGATGTGACACCTGCATAGAGCGTCCCATTCCTTTTACTGGCCAGGATATATACTGCCGGTTGCTTATTCACTGCTGTCTTGCTTGCACACGGTCTGGTTTTCTGGATTCCGGTTTTCACCGGAATGACGAATAATGGTACTGACTTACTTTTACCGTGTCTCCCCGGTCCCGGACAATGGTACTGACCTACTTTTACCGTCACCCCGGACGCGATCCGGGGTCCAGGATTTCTCCTGCTGTTCTGGATATATCGCTGGTTGCTTATTCACTGCTGTCTCACTCTCATCCGGTCCAATTTACTGGATTCCGGTTTTCACCGGAATGACGAATAATGGTACTGACTTACTTTTACCGTCACCGCCGGTCCCGGATAATGGTACTGATTTGCTTTTACCGTCACCCAGGTCCCGGATCGAGTCCGGGATGACGGATCCGGGGTCCAGAAAATTTTCCCCAAGACATGAGGATAGTCTTCTCTATCAAGAAGCTCAATTATGGCCTGCTCAAGCTGGGCTTCGGTGAATCTGCTCATATCGCCTCAGAAATGCTTTGCTCAGCATCATGGCTGTCTGCCTGTTCAGCGAACTTATCTATCAGGGAATCAGGCAGGCGCAGCTGCCCGGAGATAAGTTTGGGGAGGAGTGTATCGCGGAGTTGGGATAAGCTTTCAGATTGTCTACAATTTTCGAGTATTTTACTAAAAAGTGAACTAACATATTTATCATATTGGGAAGTTAAATCAGCATTGAAAAATGGTATTTTTATTGTCTTAAAGGTATCTCTAGTGATGGTATTAAAAACAGAGCCATGACCTCTCTGCTGCAAATCTGCAACCCGCAACAAAATAGTGTAATAAACAAAGTAGTCAGAAACATTATCTTTACCACGGATTCCATAACACGATTGATTCATTGCCGTTGATTGAGCAACCAAAGCACATTTACCAACAGTACCGCGAGCGCTGATAATTGTTGTCCCTTCCGGCAGCAACTGTGTCGACGAGTTATTTAAACCTTGCTGGGTAATATATTTTTCCGTGTTTAATACGAAAACATCAGATTGATTGGGAGCATCCACAACTGAAAACCAAGGAATAGTCCCCCCCCAGTATTCTTCTATGGATGTTTTTGGTGTTCCCCCGCCGGTAATCTCAATTAAAGTATCTATAGATAGGACTTCCCAGCCCTCCGGTATCCACCCCAATTCCTCAGAAAAGACAAAACGGTCTGGGAACAGCTCTTGAATCTCCTGCGGGAGTGGTTTACGCTTGTCGCCCAGAGCCTGCCGGGCTTCTGATCTGGCTTTCAGGGGTTCAGGAATGGGGTTGCCTGCGGTTAGGGCATTGTCGATCACCGGATCAAAATCAACAAACCAGCTTTTAAACATTGCCTGAGCCATTGACTCCAGCGTGGAGTTCATCTGCCTGTTGAGTTTGATTTTGTCATCAAAGGTGCTGAGAATATGGGCTATGGCTTTTTGTACTTCGATTGGGAAAACTTTTATCGGCAACTTAAGCTGCGCTGATATTCCTAAATATGCCCTAGTTGAGCCACCACCAGCCCATTGCTTAAATAAATTCTGAAACTCTATCGAATCAAAGTAATATTTAAGATATTGATTATTAAGATGCCGATCATCCTTGATACGGTAATAAGTTATTTGAGGTGTCAATACAATAAAGTCTGTTGCAAGTTCCTCCACAATTGCTGTTCTTCCTATTGTCGCCTTATGCGACAACAGGACATCCCCCTTTAACGAAATTCCTTTCCTTAATTGTATAGCCTGCTTATAATTAATGAATTTACAATTAGTTGTATTAATTCTACCATTCATCATGTCCGAAGCCATGATGAATGGTATGCCGCTTTCTACAAAGTCACTGCCTTTTGGATGTATTTCTCCATGGTTCCCATCAAGTGGCTTTTCGATAAATCCTCTTTCTACAAGTTCACCGACAGTGTATTGCTTATATTCAAGCCCCATAACCAAGTTCCCTTAGATTCCCTCGAATCATAACATCCAGCTTTTCTGATTCCTCCATCTGCCTGTAAAGCTTCCGGGTCAAATCGGTCATTTTCTCCTCAAAGGGAATGCCGTCATCCTCAATCTCGGCTGCCCCAACATATCGCCCCGGAGTCAACACATAGTCATTGGCCTTGATCTCTTCCAAGGTTGCAGCCTTGCAGAATCCGGGCTGATCCTGGTAAGTGCCGCCTTTGGCTTCGCCCCGCCAAGCATGATATGTACGGGCAATCTCTGCAATATCTTCAGTGGTAAGTTCCTTATGAGTACGGTCAATCATGCTTCCCATGTTACGGGCATCAATAAACAGTGTCTCTCCCTGACGGTTGCGGCGGTTGCTCTCGCTGTGGCCTTCCACAGTCCCGGCCTTTTTATTCCTGGTCAGAAACCACAGGCAGACCGGAATCTGCGTGGTGTAGAACAGCTGCCCCGGCAAAGCGATCATGCAGTCCACTAGGTCGTTTTCAATTATTTTCCGGCGGATCAGCCCTTCACTGCTGGTATTGGTGGACATGGAGCCATTGGCCAGCACAAACCCGGCCACGCCGTTTTCAGACAGCTTTGAGATAATGTGCAGTATCCAGGCATAGTTGGCATTGCCTGTGGGAGGTACTTCGTAGCCGTTCCAGCGCGGATCATCAGTCAGTTCATCTGGAGCACGCCATGCCTTGAGATTAAAAGGAGGATTGGCCATGATAAAATCGGCCTTCAGATCCGGGTGCTGATCCTTGAAGAATGTATCTGCTGGTACTTCGCCCAGATTCCCGGCTATGCCGCGAATGGCCAGGTTCATCTTGGCCAGTTTGTAGGTGGTGCTGGTGTATTCCTGGCCATAAATGGAAATGTCTTTCTGGTTCCCCTG
>PXDF01000235.1 GCA_003566455.1 Desulfonatronovibrio sp. | reverse complement strand
CCTGGGCGGTTGGATTCTCAAATATGAATCCTGTTGCTTTTTCTTTGGGATAAGGAACTATTGTATCTTTAAGTCCGCCAACTGCCGTGGCCACGGGCGGGGTTCCATAGCGAAGGCTGTACATCTGGGTCAAACCACATGGTTCATATCTTGAGGGCATGAGGAAAATATCAGCCCCGGCCTGAATTTTGTGGGCCATTTCCTCGGTATAACCTACCACCCCCGCGATATGGCTTGGATAAAGTTCTACCAGATTCATAAGGCTGGCCTCATATTCCGCTTCACCCTCCCCAAGAACCACTACACCAACGTCTTTTTCAACCAGATCAGGAATAATCTCAAGCAGAAGGTCAATCCCTTTCTGACTTCTGAGCCTGCCAATAAAGCCAAGAAAAGGACGATCCATCAGTCTTGAAGGCAGACAAAGATTTTCGATAAGATCTTTTTTGCAGATTCTTTTGCCCTCTGGATTTTTGGCAGAATAATTTGTTTCCAGATACTTGTCCCTGGAAGGATTCCAGACATTGTAATCAGCTCCGTTGAGTATACCCATCAGATCAGTGCTTCTTTTTTGCAGAATTCCCTCAAGTCCGCATCCGAATTCAGGTGTCAAAATTTCCCTGGCATATGAAGGACTGACCGTGGTTACTAAATCCGCGTGAGCTATTCCACCCTTGAGCAGATTAAAACTGTCATAATATTCAACCCCATCCATATTCCATGCCTCATATGGCAGTCCGCTGTCCCAGAACAGTCTGACAGAAAATCTTCCCTGAAAGGCAAGGTTGTGGATGGTAAAAATTGTGGAAGTGTCTTCCCAGTAAGGATCATGTCTTTTTTGATAATAAATATAGGAATTTATCAAGGCTGTATGCCAGTCATGGGAGTGAACTATCTTTGGTGGGCCGCCCATTTTCTTCATCAGGGCCATGGCTGCCCGGCAAAAAAATATGAACCTCTCGCAGTTGTCAAAATAGTCACCCTTATAGGTGCAGTAATAATAACGCCGGTCAAAGTATTCACCCCGGTCAATAAAATATACGGGCATGCCGTAAAATTTGGCCCGGAAAACATCCGCGCTTATTTCAGGCCAAGGGTAACCAACATTCATATCCTCATAAACAAGATGCGGACTGAATTCACTTGTGGCGATACGACCGTAAAAAGGCGTAATAACACAGACATTATGCCCCATCTTGTAAAGGGTGAGAGGCAGAATCCCAATAACATCAGCCAGACCGCCGGTCTTGGAAAATGGATACATTTCTGAAGCTACAAAACAAATATCAGGCTTGGAGTCCATACTACCTCAACTTATTTTGATTATTGTCGGTTACAGTTTCAGATAAATCAATAAAAACCTGTCAGGCAAGGCTCACAGAAACAACCGAAGAGAAACAGATTAAAAAAACATATTATTGCTATGCGTTGCCCCTGGATTTGCGAAACATTAAAAAACACATGCCCCAAAGGGCGCTCATTTCAGGGTCAGGAGAAATGCAGATACTTTCGGGAATGAGCCATTTTCTTCTGGCCAGTCTGTGGGCCAGGGTTCTGTGGGCTGATTGAATAAAATATGGCGCCAGCCTGCTCAATCCCCCGGCAAGGCCAATTTTGGTTATACCAAAAATGGACACGACCTGACACAAATACAATCCAAGCCTGTAACCGTATTGCTCAAGGGTCTTCATGGCCTGAGCATTTCTTTCCAGGAGGAGGCTGTCAAGCTCCTTGAGACTTTGCATCTCCACACCGTTGCGCCTGGCCAGGTCTTTGAGAGCCGAAGCATTAAGCCAGGTCTCGGCACAACCTGTCTGTCCGCAACCACACCTGATCTTCCGGCCGGGCCCGAGATAGAGGTGTCCCAGTTCAGGTCCGGCAGGGAGCTTCCCTCTCCATATCTCCTGGTTCATGATCACCCCAGATCCCAAACCTGTCCCCAGAGTAAAAACCAGGGCGTCTTTTTCCCCGGCCAGGCAACCTTTGAAGATTTCACCCAGGGCAGCTGCCTGGGCGTCATTTTCCAATAAAAGATCTAATCCTGAAATCTGCAAAATAAATTCTTTCAGGTTAAAATCCTTTAACTCCGGCATGTTGGTGGGATACAGGTATACCCCTCTGCTGAAATCCATTGGGCCGGCACTGGCTATGCCCATAAGCTGAACCTTTTCAGGACAATCTTTTTTTATTTGCTCAATGACAATTGAAAGGGCTTCCCTGGTACCTTCAAGACTTCTGGGACGGGAGAGAACAATTACTCTTCCGGATTTTCCATATTTGTTGATCCATGTCCCGCGAATATTGCTTCCCCCGAGATCAATACATAAATACATAATCACCTTCCTGAATTGAACGATTTTCCTGCAAGATTTAATGCTTCTGTCATTGCGAGAACCGGACAAAGGATCCGGTGGTAATCTCACCATATCTGCTGAGATTGCTTCTCTTCGCTCGCAATGACATACAAAAATCACTCAATTTAAAACCTTGTTTTACAGAAAGTTGAAAACATTTGCGGTAAACATTTCAGAAAACTCGTCCTGACAGCTCCAGGATGCTGTCACCTGCACATAAATCCTGACAAAACAACCTTTCTAACAAACTTTTGAAAGAAAAACACTTGAGAGAGTCAGTAATTTTTATTCACATCCAAGCTTTCTTTGAAATAAAATGAAGTCATTGACAATCTTATCGTGGTCAAAGACCAGATCAGGCAAGTCATGCCAGCTGAAAAGGCGGGCCTTTGAGGCATCGTCACCGGCATTAAGGTTGTTTTTGTTCAGCGGATACGCCGTATAAACCACACTCAGGGTGTGTACTCTGGGATCCCTGTCCGGCTGAGAATACACACCCAGAAGTCCTGTGAGCACAACATGAAGTCCGGTTTCTTCCCTGGCCTCCCTTATGGCGGCATGTTCCGTGCTTTCGCCGTAATCCACAAAACCGCCTGGCAGGGCCCATCCTTGAGGATAATTTTTGCGCTCAATTAGTACAACCTTTTCAGGAGGGAAAAAAATTACTATATCCACTGCGGGCAACGGATTCTTATAATAGAGAACAGGCTCTTTGCATGCAGGGCACGGTTTGTAATAACTCATGTTTTTCATGGAAACTTAAACTGTATCATAAAAATTATCAGTTTAAAAAGTCAGCGCAATCATCAATGTATTGATATTTGAATATAATGGAATTTACTGCACCTGGCAATATCATATTGGTTCATAAAGGAGCTTTGGGCGATTTTGTCCTGAGTTGGCCATGCATGCTGTCTATCAGGACGGCTTTTGCCCGGACACGTATTTACTGGGTCGGACAAAATGACCTGCTTTTATGGTTGAAACCCCTGAAAATCATCAGGCTGCCCTATAGCCTTGAAAAAGAGGTTTGCCGGCTTTATCACGTTCCAGAATGGCCACGGGCTCTTGCCAACTGCATGATATTCTGGTTCGGCATTGACAGGGTAACAACATGTTGCCAGGATAAGAGGCTGATTTTTCTAACAGGAGTTGATGGGTCAGCCCGGACCGACTTCAGAACAGCCTGTTCACGCCAGCTCGGAAGTCATGGTATCAAGCCTGTGAATAATTGGAGAAAAGCCTGGAATGATTATTTCGGACCAAGGAAACACCCTGAATATATTTCAATTTTTCCGGGCTCGGGCAACAGAAAGAAAAACTGGCCTCTGGAAAAATATCTCACTCTGGCCTCCAAGCTTCAAAAACAGGGCTTAAAAGTAACTTTCGTCATGGGACCAGCTGAACAGGAACGGGGGATGAACATATCAGGGTTTGAGACAATAACCTGTCACAATTATGAACACTTGCAGGATTTGATCAAAAGAGCTCTGCTTGTTATAGGAAATGACTGCGGTCCAATGCATCTTGCCGGGATGTTCAATGTGCCGGGGATAGCCCTGTTCGGTCCAACCCCGCCGGCAATCTGGAAACCGAACGGCATTGATATAATCTCAAGCCCCAGATCATGCTGCCCATGTTCTGAAACCTCGGTTATTAACTGTTCTGATCCGTTATGCATGGATGAGATTGGGGTTGACCGTGTCATGAATCTGATACAAAAAAAGATTACAAATATTGTGATTGATAACCAGAAAAACAGGCTGCAATCCGCTTAGATAACAGCGCCTGGACATGACAGAAATAATACATGGCAGAAAAAAAGCCGGCTGCCTTACTCACCAAGAATAAGGCAGCCGGCTATTGCAAAAGGAGGAAGAAACACATATTCTGAACTGCAACAAACAGGCCAAGCATATGAATGTCCGCAATCCTTTCATTCCCTGGGTTGCATACATTTAGAGACTTTCATTCTGGTAAAAAATTTTGAACTTTTTTTTCAGTGTGACCAGTATCCAGCAATCATGGTTCAAAATATTGAACCTGAATTGTTTTTCCTGACTTTTTCCATTGATAATAATATTCGACAGTCAACGTTTTTATAAATTCTGATTTTATTGAATGGATTCATGTTGCCAGGAACTCTTTTCTTTATGGCGTAACCCAATAATTTCAGATGTTAATATTGTTTGTTCAAGCTTTCGACCAAAATAATCTCGACTTTCCACCAAACCAGCTAGAAGGATCATATGAACAGTTCAACAAATAAAACTGTCCTGGTTCTGGGCGCCAGCGGGTACGTAGGCGGCAGACTCGTCCCCCTGCTTCTGGACAAGGGATACAGGGTAAGAGCCGGGGCCAGAAATCCTGATAAATTAATGTGCCGCGGCTATTCCTCTCATCCAGATTTTGAACCATTTACAGTAGACGTCCTGGATCAGGAAAGCCTTGATAAAGCCTGCAGAGGCTGTGGAGCCGTGTTTTATCTTGTTCATTCCATGGGGCCGGGATCTGGAGGAAAAAATGACTTTGCTTCAAAAGACAGGATCGCGGCCCAAAACATGGTCCAATCAGCCCAGAAGACAGGGCTGAATCAAATCATCTATCTGGGGGGACTGGGAGATGAGGACCAGGATTTGAGTCATCATCTCAAATCCAGGCTTGAGGTCGGCGAAATACTGCGGCAAGGATCCGTTCCGCTAACTTTCTTAAAGGCGGCCATGATCATGGGTTCGGGCAGCGCTTCCTTCGAGGTAATGCGTTACCTGGTGGAACGACTGCCAGTAATGATCACCCCCAGATGGGTCCACACCAAAAGTCAGCCCATAGCGATATCTAATGTGCTTGAATATCTTGCCGGATGCCTTGACAACCCTCGGGCTATGGGCCAGACATTTGAAATAGGAGGTCCAGACATTCTGTCATATGCCGAACTTTTCAGGATATACGCTGAAGAAGCAGGCCTGCCTAAACGACTCATTATTCCGGTCCCTTTTCTGACACCGACACTCAGTTCCTACTGGATCCATCTGGTTACCCCGGTACCGGCATCTCTGGCCAGGCCTCTGGCTCAGGGTCTGATCAATACCGTTGTCTGCCGTGAAAACCGCATCAGGGAGATTATTCCCCAAAAACTTTTATCCTGCAGAGAAGCAATAAGCCTGGCCCTGGCCAAAATTAAACAGGAACAGGTCGA
This sequence comes from Desulfonatronovibrio sp., assembly GCA_003566455.1. Lineage (GTDB taxonomy): Bacteria > Desulfobacterota > Desulfovibrionia > Desulfovibrionales > Desulfonatronovibrionaceae > Desulfonatronovibrio. Next base: position 8,125 of record PXDF01000235.1, on the reverse strand, counting down.
TACCTGCTGGACAGACGCTGGGGAGGTCAACGTCCCGGAATGGGTAACCTGCTCTGACACAACTTATTCCGGCGGAAATTTATACGAGATAGCCTATGAAATTCGGTTGAGCCTGCCCCCTGAAAAAATCTGGCCGGCCATAGAAAGCATAGGAGGGAAAAAAGGGTGGTATTATGCTGATTTTTTATGGCGCATCAGAGGAGTGGCGGACAAGCTGATTGGAGGAAGCGGCTACAGAGCTGGCCGCAGAATTCAGAGCGAGCTGCGCTATGGAGATACAGTTGATTTCTGGAGAGTAATCCTGGTTAAAAAATTTGAACAGCTGAGGCTGTTAGCTGAAATGAAGGTCCCAGGTCAGGCTGTACTGGAGTTTGACCTTTTCCACCAGGACAAGAATCAAAGCGTCCTTGTCCAGAGGGCAAGATTTTATCCCAAAGGTCTATGGGGTCTGGCTTACTGGAAGAGCCTGGCCCCGGTGCATATCTGGCTGTTTAAAGGTATGCTGAATAAAATAGCTAAAAATTCCCGCGCGAAAATTCTTGAAGGCCCTAGAAAGGTAAGCGGTTCAAGGGACAGCTGCAGGCTGGCATGATTCCACTTCCCAGCCTTTACTGGTTATATCCTCAATGGAGACTTTGCCCGGCCGGATAATTTTCAGTTTTCCAGGGCCCAGTATTTTGACCAGAGTGGATGGGAGGTCTCCGGGCAAAGGTCTGTCAGCCTTAAGCACCAGATTGACCCTTGCAATGAGTTCATTGTCAATATCTCCAAACCGGGCACACGGAGACTTTTTGCTGAAATTGGCGCTGGTGGCAATAAGTGGTGTCCCGGACATAACGCAAAGTCTTGCAGCCTCGGGGTGGGAAGTAACCCGGATGGAGACCATGTTTTCCTCGTCTTTCACCCCAAAAGGCAGAACTTCCCTGGCCCTGACCAGAAGAGAAAGTGGACCTGGCCAGAACTGCCCGGCCACCGTCAGAGACAAATGGTCCATATGCGCGACATCCAGACATTGGGCAACAGAAGCAACAATCAGAGGCAGAGGTTTATGGTACGGCCTTGCCTTTATGCTTCTGATTTTGGCCGCAACTTCCGGGTCTGTCCCCCTGCCGCCCAGGGCGTAAAACGTCTCTGTGGGATATATAATGACTTTGCCTTTTCTGATTGCCTGGACAGCCTGATCAATAACATCAGTCACAATCATGCTTCTGCCTTGCAGATCACTTCATAGCTTGGCCCGGACGGGTTTAAAGTACTCTTCCACAGAACAACACTCTTAACCTCAAAAATCGGCCAGTCCTGATTGCTCAGGTAATCAGCCAATTGGTCCCAGGGATCATCCTTATAAAAATATTTGACCCTGGCCAGAGTCAAATGCCCCCTGAAAGGTCTTTTTTCCCTTTCAAAGCCCATGTCTTCCAGACTGTGATCAATTTTTCCAGCCAGGCCAATAAGGGCTTTAACATCATTTTTCAGCCCCAGCCATATTACCCGGTACACTCCTTTTGAGCCGAAAAATCCAGCCCCTGAGCCTTGAATAAAAAAACTCCGAACATCCAGATCGATCATGAACTGTTTAAGATCAGACACCTTTTGTCCTTGAACATCTCCCAGAAACTTCAAGGTTAAATGCCAGTTTCCCTTTTTTGTCCAGTTCAGTTTTGATCTGAATTTATCCCCCCATTCTCTCCTGATGAAGCCAAGCATTTCTTGATACTCTCGGGGTAATGGAATCCCAATGAAAAGCCTCATAATTTCTCTTTAGACGGCATTTCCCGGCAATAATTCTGACTGACCCGGAAAGCCTTGTCCTGCTGTGGGTTTCACCAATGTTGCTCAGTCTAACCCCGCAATGACTGGTTCCCTCGCTTTAAGCCTTCAGTTTCAACATCCAACAAAAAATACCTTATCCATGGAAATCCATTACATGAAATGATGCCTGACAATGATAGCGTCAACCTCATCTCCACAGCCTGACGGGCAAAACATGGAACCTGCACATGCGGTCCTGGGCAAGAACGGCTCCCTGGTCCATATCCACTATCCAGTTTTTTGTCCGGGTCTGAGAGTCAGCGCTCCAGAGCCATGAACTGTCCTTTAGCTGCCACAGATCAGGACCGCAAAAGTCCTCAAGGCTTTGCCTGGGCCCAAGCAGACTCATGAGTTCATCAACGGTAGGCAGACGCCATGAACTTTTCAATTCATTAAGGGATCCCTGCTCATTTAATTTCCGGATATATTCCCTGGCCTGCTCAAAGTTGAGTGGGTCCAGGGAAACAACGCTTGACCAGATCAAGCAGGTGACATGATCCTCAATCCCCTGATCAGTCCTGTGAAACTTATTGTCAACATATGCCCGGGGCTGCATGAGAGTGTTCAGGTTGCCCAGGGCAGCCGGGTCTGTTTTGCCTGCATGAACTGGTTTGCTTCTGACTTGCCAGACTCTGCCGGCAACCGGCTGATGATTAACGCCTGGCAGGGAACACACCTGATCCCTTCTCTTTTCCCAGTCCAGCTTAAGACTCTTTATATGCCTGTTCATGACTGCAGCGTCAGGAAAACGATCACCTGGGTCTGGGGCAAGGGCTTTTTTTAATACAATGTTCCAGCCTTGACCCAGAAGGGGACTTTCAGAAATGACCGGCATGTTTACGTCTGGCATATTTCCGGTGACCATTCTGTACAGAACAACACCAGCGGAATAAAGATCTGAGCGCTGATCAGCCCTTTCAGGATGGTCAATCTGTTCCGGAGCCGCGTAATATGGAGACCCCACAATCATGCCTGGAGGGGTTTTTTCTTTGTCCTGAAGGAATCTGGAAAGGCCGAAATCAATTATCTTGACCTCACCACTTTTGCTCAGCATGACATTCTCTGGCTTGATGTCCCTGTGAATCAGCCCTGATTCATGGAATCCTGAAAGCGCATCAAGAACCTGAGAAGCTATGTCCAGAGCCTTGAGTGGAGACAACGGCCTCGTGGAATGCTCAACTCTGTCTGACTCTCCTATGAGAAGACCAAGATTGAGACAAAGATATTCCTGAACCAGATAGGACAGGCCTTTATGCTCTCCAACATCGAATACATCCGCCACATGCCTGTGCTTCAATTTTTTCATTATAAAGGCTTCATAAATAAAGCGCCTTTTAAGCTCATCAACCCCGAGGAAATCCAGCATGGTTTCGCTGGGACGCAGCACCTTCATGGCCATGAGACTGTTTTGCTCCAGGTCCAGCACTTTGTAGACCCGACCCATGCCCCCTCGACCCAGCAGGCCGAGCAACTGATATTTTCCAATGCAGCGCATCTTCATCTCAGGCGCTGAGCGTAATACTCAGGGAATCCCCTGTCATGAATACCTTGAACAGTCATTTCAATATCATATTCAACAAAGCGAACTTCTATCAGCCGACTTTTCTGATCCCAGACAACATATTTGGCCATGTTGTCTCCATCGCGGGGCTGGCCTACACTGCCGGCGTTTATCAGAACCTTGTCTGCATCAATTTCGTAAAATCCCCTGGAAATGTTTTGCCGGGATATTTCTGACTGAACGCATTGCACCATCTCCAGTTCATGGGTGTGGCCGACAAAAGCTATTGACGGCTCCATGGAGGTCATGATCCGGAAAAGAATGTCATCATCCACATCATAAAGATATCTTGTTGCTGAATTGGGCGGACACCCATGCACAAGAAGCATGTCGTGCTCTTTGCGGATTTTGGGCCAGCTAAAAATATACTTAATGGAATCTTTTGAAAGGAGGTGTCTGGCCTGGTCAAAATGTTCCCGGGTTGGATCATTGAAAAAATACCTGAATCTGGGCTGAACAATGGCCAGCTCATGATTGCCCAGGACACACAATATTTTTTTTTCCTGAAGCTTCTTCAGACAAAGTTCTGGTTCAGGGCCATAACTGATAGCGTCTCCAAGAAAGTAACAGACCTGGATTTTCTGGAATGAAATGTCTTCCAGGACCCGGTTAAAAGCTTGAATATTTCCGTGGATATCCGAAATAATTGCAACACGCACTGGCATGACCTTCCTGTTAACTGTCCGGCTGACTATTAACAGGAAGACTGGTCATGTCAACTTGATAACGCGTCAGTTAAAAGGCTGGAAAAATCAAAGCGTGATCACTTCATATCCTTTGTCCATATACCCAGCCATGCCCGGATGCCCGGACATATCATCAAGAAGTACAAGCTGCTGTGCCTGGGCATCCTTCAATGTTCCCATTTTGCTGGAACAGGCCCGGCACACACCATAAATCAGCCCCTGCGACTTTGCCTTTTGCCAGAGTTTGTTAAGGGGATTGTCCTCTTTGATAAGTTCTGGAATAAGTCGGGTCGCGGTTCCTTCGACTACAATTCCGGTTTCATATCCTTTATCAGACATATCAAGGGAGTTGAGCAGGACATGGATAAAACACATGGGATCCCCGTTAAAAACAAAAAGAACAGTTTTTTTCATGAAACATCCATTTTATTGTCCCCTTTCCTCCTGATTATTGAGTGCAGGAGGAAAGGGAGTTTAAAGTAATTAAGACTTAATCAAAAGCCATGTCAGTTTTCCACTCTTTCCATACATTGCCTACAAGACCAGGCCCCGGCTTGAGGGTCATCTTGCCTGGTCTCCAGCCAGAAGGAGTGGCTTCTGCGCCTTTGGTATCTCTGATTAGCTGAAACGCCTGAATCTGACGCAAGGTTTCATTTACATTTCTGCCCACAGGGGGAGTCAGGACTTCATAACCCTGAATCACTCCATCAGGATCAATGAGAAACCTTCCTCTGGTTTCAACCCCGGCGTCTTCGTCATAAATGCCGTAAATCTTACCTACCCTGCCTCCGGCATCAGAAAGCATGGGAAAAGGCACGCCACCTTCAACCATCTTAGAAATCTCATGATCATCCCACATCTTGTGCACGAACATGCTGTCTATGCTCATGGACAGGACTTCAACTCCAAGTTTTTGAAACTCAGGATATTTTACAGCAACTGCTGAAATTTCTGTTGCTCAGACAAATGTGAAGTCACCTGGATAAAAGCATAGTACAACCCATTTCCCCAGGTAATCAGACAATTTTACATTTATAAATTTACCTTTCTGGTAACCCGGAGCTGAAAAGTCCGGGGCTTTTCTGCCCACCTGTACCATCTTTTTTTCCTCCATGATCACGGGTTTATCTCTCTTTTCTTCTGCAGCCTTTTCTTCTCCCACAGGACCGCCTGTAGGTCTGGCACAGCCAATTGGTATCTCTTCCGCCATACAACCTCCTTTTTGATGCTTTTTACCTGTTTAAAAAATACATATCATGAAAACTAATCCTGGTATCAGTAAAATCAATCAACCAAGGAAATTTCTATTCATAGAATTAATATAAATACCAGAAAAAATACTTTAAAAAAGATATATTTTTGTTAATAGGAACTATTACTGAAAATTAACGGTAAGTCAAGTGATAAAAACTGGCTGGATAACACTTTGGAAAAAAAAATATCATCATTAAATTAAAAGATTATACCTTGGCAATCTTTTCGATGAGTCCCTGCAAGGCCTTCTTTACAGATTGAGACTTTATTTTAAGGCGGTCACCAAAGAATACGTTTTTCTCCCACCAGGTATCTCCCAATGCGCACCATCCGATATAAACTGTTCCAACAGGCTTTTCCACCGTACCTCCGCCAGGGCCGGCGATGCCTGAAACCGCCACACTGACCTGGGACCCGGTAAGTTTGAGCACTCCCTGGGCCAAGCTTAAAACACACTGGCTGCTTACAGCTCCGTGCTTATTGATGATTTCCTCTTCTACACCCAGAATTCTGGTTTTTAAAGTATTGGAATAGGCCACAACTCCTCCAAGATACCAGTCTGAACTTCCTGGCTCATTGGTCAGCAGATGTCCTATAAGCCCCCCCGTGCAAGACTCAACTGTGCTCAGGAAAAAATTTCTTTGTTTCAGCAGTCTGGCCAGGACAGAAATCTGATGGGATATATCTGTCATTATTTTTTCATTTCCCGTTATAAAATCAAAGAATAAAATTCACCACAATAAAGTACCCGGTGTAAAACTGGTAAAGGGCCAGACCCAGCATAATAATATTGTTCACCCCATGAACAACAGGCAGCCAGAACCTTTTCTGGCGTTTTCTGTCCATGACCGAACCCGTCACGTAAGCAATAAGCATAAACGGAACCATGATCATTGCTCCCTGGCTGTGTGTAAGGAATAACGGGCTCATATCCCAATGGGAATGAACAGCCACCCTACCCAGAACCAGGCCCCCAAACCAGACAATAATTATAATTCGGCCCCAGAAAACATGCTTTCTCCATTCAAATTTCCCCTTTTGTCCCAGATGCAGAATTTTAACCTTCTGCCAGGCCAGAAAAAGAACGTAAAAGGCCATCATTGTTGCAAGAAGCTGAATTACTGGATGCAGCCAAAGCATTTTTAAAAACCTCCTGGTTGTTGATTTAACAGGCAATGAATAATTAACAGATTTTTATTATTCACAATTTTTTATTTTCAGGCAAGTTAAGACTGAACAAATTCCTTTTAAAAGTATAACAATAAGATCTTTACAAGCAAGGACAGATATGAATATCTTCAACCTGCATTTTTATTATCGCCACGCAAAAAAACTATCCATAAATTATTTTTCAAGGAGGTGCTGACCCATGTCTGTAGGATTTTTAGCCCTTTTATCAGCAATACCAATAGCCATTGCCCTGGTGCTTATGGTAGGTCTTCGCTGGCCCGCCACCAAAGCAATGCCTGTATCCTGGCTTGCGTCGGTTCTGGCGGGAATCATTTTCTGGCAGATGCCAGTGGGTTATGTGGCCGCCCTTTCCATTCAGGGAGTCATAACAGCGGTGGGCATTCTGATAATTGTCTTTGGGGCGATCCTGATCCTTATGACCCTGCGCGATTCCGGCGGCATGGAGACGATTCAGAGCGGAATGCAGGACATATCCCCGGATATGAGGGTCCAGGCCATCATCATCGGTTTTTTGTTCGCGGCCTTTATCGAGGGCGCGGCAGGTTTCGGAACGCCCGCCGCACTGGCCGCGCCATTGCTTCTGGCCCTGGGTTTTCCTCCTCTGGCCGCGGCCATAATTTGTCTGACCTTTAATTCTTTCCCTGTCACCTTTGGCGCTGTTGGCACACCGATAATCCTTGGCCTCAGCTTTCTGCGTGACCTTGTCGATAATGCGGTCGCGGGCGGGACGGAAACCCTAAATTTCAGTGACTACGAGTCCTTTGGCATGCTCATAGGGCAATGGTCATCCTTGCTGCACCTGCCCATGATAATAATCCTGCCTGTATTCATGCTGGGCTTCATCACCCGCTTTTTCGGACCCAGCCGTTCCTGGACTGAGGGCTTTCGAGCCTGGAAGTTCTGCGTGTTCGCGGCTGTATCCTTTGCCCTGCCCTACCTGATCTTTGCCTGGCTGGTGGGACCTGAATTTCCCTCTCTTATCGGAGGCCTTTTCGGTCTGGGCATAGTGGTCTGGGGCGCCAAAAAAGGCATTGCCGTTCCTGAAGACAATTTTACCTTCGGCACCCAGAAAGATTGGGATCCGGAATGGACCGGCTCTGTGAGCGCGAAGGAAGGAAGCAGGTTTGAAGCCACAATGAGCCAGTTCAAGGCATGGTCTCCTTATATGCTTATCGGACTGATCCTGGTCCTGACCCGCGTTGATCAACTGGGCCTCAAAAGCTGGCTGGCAGGGATTACCATCAATTTCAAGAACATCCTGGGTTATGAAGCGGTCAGCGGCTCCATAGCTGTGCTTTATCTGCCCGGGACCATCCCCTTTATGCTTGTGGCCATTCTGACCATCTTTATTCACCAGATGAAGTTCCATCAGGTCAAATCTGCCTGGGTGGACGCGATCAAACGCATGAAAAACCCGGCTATTGCCCTGTTTTTCGCGGTGGCCCTGGTATCGATTTTCCGTGGTTCAGGCATCGCGGATGAAGTCCTCAATCCCAATCTTTATCCTTCCATGCCCCTGGCCATGGCTGAAGCCATAGCAGCATTTGCCGGACAATCCTGGCCCATGTTCGCGGGTTTTATCGGCGGACTCGGGGGATTTATCACCGGATCAAACACCGTG
>PXDF01000032.1 GCA_003566455.1 Desulfonatronovibrio sp. | reverse complement strand
TTTCCACCGTGAGTACAATTCTTTCCTGTTCAAAAGGTTTGGTAATAAAGTCCATAACCCCGTCGCGCATGGCTTCCACGGCAGATTCAACCGTGCCGAAAGCTGTAATGAAAACTACCGGACACTCTATTTTCTGTTTTTTGATCTGACGAAGCAGACCTTTTCCATCCAGTCGGGGCATCTTTATGTCTGTGATCACAAGGTCAAAAGAATTGCCGCTCAACATGTCCAAAGCCTGCATCCCATCCTGTGCTTCATCAACATCATAACCCTTTTTCTTAAGGATTATGGACAAAAGATGCCGCATCCTCTTTTCATCATCGACTATCAGTATTTTAGCCATAGGTTTAATCATTCAATGTTCAATCACGCCAAACGGGTGACCAAACGGGTTCATGGTTCAGGCTGCTGAGTTTCAATATTGACAGAAGAAGCTTGAAGTTCCATCCTGAAAACCGCTCCTCCCTCTTCCTTGTTATAGCCCACAACCAATCCTCCATGGGCATCCATAACATAGGAAACAAAAGCCAGACCCAATCCGCTTCCTTTACTTCTGGTGGTGAAAAAGGGCTCAAATATTTTCTCTTCCATGCCCAGTGCTATACCCGGACCCTGGTCTTCCACCTCCAGAAACCAGACTCCATTTTTGCTATAGGTTCGGACAAAAATGATCCCAGAATACTCATTGGACTCTAAGGCGTTTTTCAGAAGATTGTATATTGCCTTGGCCAGAAGGTCAGGATCAGCCTGGAACAGAACTTCCCTGGAATCAATCGTCAGAATCAGGCTTGTATGCTCGTTATCAGCCTGAATCTCAAACCTTTCCACACAATCTCGAACAAGGGAATTAAGATCAACTTCCTCCATCAACGGCATGGAGGGTCTGGAAAAAGCGAGAAAATCCTCAAGAAGTCTACTGATTCGTCTTATCTCGTCCTCGATATAATGGATCATTGGATGGTCATTGGCAAGCCCGGTCTCATCCTTGAGAATATCAAGTGAGCTCTTGATAATGCCCAGGGGATTTTTGACTTCATGGGCTATGAGCATGGCAAACTTACCCAGTTCAGCCATGGTTTTCTGCTTGGCCATATCCTGATAAAGCCTTTCCAGTTCCTTGCTGCTCATATCCAGTGAATCCAGCATGGAATTAAAGGCCAGGGCCAATTCTCTGGTTTCGGGAATATTATCAGGAACAGCCCTGACCTTGCGACTGCCTGAAGCTACGCGCGCGGCCACCTGAGCAAGCTTATTCACCGGATTAACCAATGATCTGGAAATAACATAAAATACAAAGATGGACAATAAAGCCACCGCAAGAGACAATATTGAGAAAGTCCGGCCCAGTGATTTCTGAATGTCGTGAATCTCCTTTAAGCTGAAATAAACTGCCACCTCGCCGATAATTCCCGCACCGGGCTCCAGTCCACGAAAATCGGCCCCAGGAAAACTTTCTTCCCCCAGTGCTCTGGAAAAAACCTGTGATCTCGAAACAATGATTTGTTCAGTTTCCTCTTCATAAATCGAGGTGATTATATTTCCTTCTGAATCAAATATCTCAACCCCAACCACATCAGGCTCCGAGAGAAGACTGAATCCAAGACGGTCAAGCATCCTGTCGTCTCCTATCAATATCCCCAGCTCAGCGTTCCTGGCCAGATATCCGGCCAGGAACTGGTTTCTTTCTTCAAACCTGTCCTGAACATACCTTTGAGTCATGCCAAGTCCAAGATAGCCCATCACAAAAACAGAGCCGCCGATCAGAAAAAAGGCTGTAATTAACAGGCGAAAGTGAAACCCAAATTTTTTCAAGGAGTTACCTCCAATGAACCCAGACCCAACCTGTTCATTACTTTTTGATTGATAAGCACTTCGTAATGAGGAATCACATCTTCGCAGGGCAATCCCCTTAATTGGTTTACCGCTATTCTGGCCGTCTGTTTCCCTATCTCCTGGAAATCAAAGGCAAAAGCCACAGCAGCCCCTGAATCATAAAAAAACCGGTTGTAGCCCACAACCGGTTTTTTCTGAAATAACGCTTCCTTGATAATATACTCAACCAAAGCCTGAGATATTACTGTCTGATCTGGTATGAGCCATAACGCGTCAATGAGCTTCCAGCTGGAATTCAAAACATCCGGTATTTGTCTGCTGGATGATACCTCGAGTGGTATTATCTCAATACCGTAAGAAAAACTGGTCTTGGTTACCTGACTCACAAAAGAATGGTTTAGGTCAGGGTCAAATAAAATGCCCAGGCGTTCAAGCCCTGGAAGGGCCTTGCCGATGTTGTGCAATTGGTCCGCAACAGGAATGACAAGAGATATTCCGCAGCCAGGAATGAAATTTCCGTCCGCCAGGGCATCAGGATTTAATACCATGCTGTGGACGGTTGGTACACCTGTTTCCGCGGATACGGTCCAGGCCAGAGAAGTGGCCTCAGGTCCTATAGATACTAATATATCATAATTTTCCCTGGCCAGTTCTTTGCCGAGAATCGCGGGATTTTCAAGATGGTGCTCATCCAAAGCGTAGATGCTATGATCTATCTCAAAGGGTTCGTTAATGGATTCGCGAAGACCCTTCAGGGCGTCCATAAAAGGCTTTATGTGTCTGGAGACCAGTATACCCGCTCTGAATCCGTCAGCTTCTTGTGCCAGGGCTTGATTTGGGGAAAAAATATTCGCGGGAAAAACAAAGAATGACCACAAAAATAAATGGATTATTAAGTGGTTGAATAAAGATTTTTTGTATTCAATGTTCAATTTTCAGTGTTCTTAGTTCAGGGTTCCAGGAACTTTTTTATCAAGGTTAAGGATTGCAAGGATAGCAATAATCTTCAAAGAATGCGGAGGGTAATATTATCTGAATCCCTGCCTCCCAGTTAAATACCTTGACTTCTGGCTACTGCCCAGTTACCCGAAGGACCTCTTCAATGGAAGTGGTACCGTCAACGACCTTGCTCCAACCGTCGCTTCGAAGCAGGGTCATGCCCTGGGAAATTCCCATTTTCCGGATGGCAACAACCCTCTTGTTCTGCAGAATCATTTCCCTGATATCATCGTTGATGATCAACAGTTCAAAAATCGCGATCCGTCCGCTGTAGCCTGAAAAACCACACTTCTGACAGC
>PXDF01000118.1 GCA_003566455.1 Desulfonatronovibrio sp. | reverse complement strand
TTCCCTCAAACCATTTGTCAAGAGTTTCCTGGGCATTTCCTTTGGTCAGATGGCAATGGGCAAGGGTTTGCTCGTCCAGCTCAGAGTCTACAACAACTGTAAACCTGGTCAGAGTCCGGCTGAAAAGATAGGCTTTGTGCGCCCCCATTCGAAAACCAAGCTCTTCAAATTCTTTCATTTGAGATGAAGGGCAGGTGAAATTCCGGACATAGTCAAGATAGCACTGGTCACCCACTCCCTGGTCGCAGGCAGCCAAAAGCAGTATTCTCCCTCCTGTGGCAGTGCATTGCGAAGCAGTATTCAGTCCTTTCTGAGCCTGATACAGGCAAATATCTTTAGGATATCCGCCACAGGCAGCGATTACTATTTCAAACGGGTCTCCCAATGGAAGCCCGTATAACTGCTGCGTAATCCCGGCTCCGGACCTGAGAACTGATTCCGGATCTCCTGCAAGAACTGCAACTACTTTTTGTGACGAGTTCAGACAAACATTGATGGCCAGGTCGATCCCAATCATTCTTCCAGCTTCTTCCAAGTCCTGACGTACCGGATTATCGTGAATATTTCCGGCCATAGCTCCGGGAAGAGACATAAGACTATGATTGCGTTCTATCATTGCCTTGGAAGCACAGCCAATGACCACGCCTTTGAATCCACCGGTCATGCCCTGGTACTGATGAGGATCTATCATGCCTACTACGATCTTCAGTTCCGCTTCACCGATGGCCGCATTTATCTCCACCGGCGTACCCCTGGAAGTAGTGCCATAAATTTTCATGGGCGAGGCCAGGGCGTCATGGGCAACCAGAGAAAAACCGCGTAAATATTCAGGAAGGATGCGGGCCATTTGTTCATGGTCCGGAGCCGGGTGCAGCCCTCCTCCGACAACAATGGTCACGACACCAGGGTCAAGATCAGGCCAGGCCTGAAAAATTCTGTTTAAAAGCACCGGCAACATTGCCTTGAGAGGAACTGGTCGTGTTTCATCAGGCACGGCAATGGCTAAACTGCGCGGCTTAGATCTGTCATCCAGAGACTGGGTTCCCAAGGGATTACCCAGAACGTCCCGCAAAGAACTCTCCAGATCCAGGATAACCGGGAGATTTTGTGGATTCATCACATGAACCTCGGCCTGGTCCGGCAATCTGAGGGTTTTGGCTCCCTTTCCGTACTTGAGTTCAATTTCCATAACTTTATTTTACCGCATGTCTGGGAGAACAATACGCTTGAAACGCTATAAATGAAAAACCAATACCCCAAGCATTCAGGAAAGTTAGTTCAAACTGGTGGTCCAGCCAGGAACTCACCCGCCACAGATGAAGGGTATCAAACTAACCTTGTCACCATCATGCAGGGGCGTGTCATGTTGTCCCAGGACGCCATTGACCGCGATGACACAAACTTCGTGTTGAGCAAAACCCATTTCCCTCAGAAGATCATTTATTACCGAGGGCTCAGGCAAGCTTACGGTCACGACAGCCCCCTTTTTCTGTTGCAGCCATGCATAGAGCTTAACGCTCACCACCATAATCTATCACATCCGCTCCTCGATCCATTCGAGGTCGAGGTCCACAAGTTTGGCCTGTCCAGGACGCCCATTGGAATCCCATCCGCAGACCTCATAGTAGAGGTCGATAGCCTGCCGAAAGGCTTTCTCATCGATCTTCTGGCCGGCAAGAGGCCCTTCCGGCATGGGTTCATGCCAGCGGCTGATTACCCTGTCTTCTTCCGGCCCCAGCCCTTCCCGTACGTTGAACATCCGGCTCATGACCAGGGAACGTTCACTGGCGCGCAGGATGTCGAACAGGCTGGTATCCCATCCGGTGATGGCGCGCACGGATTCCACCAGATTGTGAAAGGTCATGGCATGGATAGGCACAGAACAGAAGTTGCAGATGGTTAGAAGATTGTTAATGCCCCAAGCCAGCTGTCCCAGATGAAAAAACCGCACCTTGTCCGCGTCCGTATCCAGGGGCCGTACCGGTTCGGTGATACCCAGGGCGCTCAGTGCCTTGTAACCTTCACCCTGAAAGGCCACGTCATGGGGACATTCTACATGATCCGCACCGGTGGAGCTCAGGGCGTAACCCATGGCCATGCCTGTCTTGCCTCGGCCGTCATGTAACGGGAGGTCGCTGCCCTTTATGTGAAAGGCATATTTTTCTGAGCCTTTGCCTATCTTTGCTGCGGCGCGGACCATGCCCTCGGCCAGTATATCACCGATTCCCGTGCGCTCTGCCATTTGCTCAATCAACCAGCAGATCCCCTTAGCGTCCCCCCAGGGCATGTCCCGGCCGATGTCATCCCTGGTAAGGATGCCGTTTTCAAAACACTCCATGACAAAGGCTATCATGTTGCCTGCGCTGATGGTATCCATCCCGGCCAGATTACAAAGCTGGTTGGCCCGGGCCACGGCCTTGATGTTACCGTTGAGCAGGTTGCTGCCCATGGCGCCGATGGTTTCATATTCAGGGCCTCCGAAGCGAGGGTCAAGAGGATAATCAGGATCATCGCTCTTAACCTGGCGTTTGCAGGCTACAGAACACATGTAGCAGGTGCCAGCCTTGTGGAAGATCTCCTTTTCATAATTTTCCCATTCCAGGTTTTCATGCTGATCAAAAACTCCCTGGCTGAAATTGCGGGTAGGAAGTATCCCGGTGGCATTGAGCCCCTTGACCAGAACAGAAGTGCCGGCCGTTGAAAGCCCTTTGTTAGGAGGGTGGTTCTTGATCCGCTCACGATGCCATTTACTGATTTCCTTCAGCCTTTCCGGGTCTGCCAGTTCAGGCTTGCGCGTGCCGCGGACTGCCACGGCCTTGAGGTTCTTGGAACCCATGACGCAACCCATGCCGCAGCGGCCGTTGAAATGCTCCATGTTGTTGGATATGCAGGCAAACCTTACCAGTTTTTCACCAGCTGGGCCAATGCTGGCCACCCGCACTTTGGGGTCCCCGATTTGCTCCTTGATCTTTTCCAGGGTCTGAAAATTGTCCAATCCCCAGACATTGGACGCGTCCCGCAGTCTGACTTCGCCGTCATTGATGTGAAGGTAGACGGGTTTTTCCGCCCTGCCGGTAATTACTTCCATGCTAAAACTCCATCTCATAAGACTTTCTTTTGTGCGCTGACCGCA
>PXDF01000016.1 GCA_003566455.1 Desulfonatronovibrio sp. | reverse complement strand
TGAATCGGTAAGTCGGTGATCTTGAACCAGAGGTCAGATGTCAGACATCAGAGATCAGAAAGGCAGAAGAAATTTTTACCGCAAAGGCGCGAAGGACGCTAAGGGAAGAATCACAAAGACACAAGTTTTTGCTCTGCGGGGTGAACCGCAGAGCAAAAGGTCTTCCACGCCAAAGGCGTAATTTTCAGGCACCCACTTTAACATGATTAATTTTAGCATTGAAGAATATCAAGGTAGATCAGGGATTATGAACTTCATTTACGGGGTTAAAGTGGGTGCCTGATGGCAAGTTTAAGTTTTGCGGTATGGCCCAGTGAAACGCGAAGCAGTTTCTCTGGGTCTACCCCGCAAAGCTTAATTTCTTACTTTGCGCACTTTGCGGCTTGAGCGAGTCTGCGAGTGGGCGGTTAATCTTCTTCGGAATTCGGATGTCGGATATCTGACGTCGGACGTCTGAATTCTGGTTCCATTCGTCACCTGCTGCGCTTGATTGAGCTTTGAACTTTGAGCCTTGAGCCTTTAGCTTTTAACTTTGAGCCTTGAGCTTGAAAAACCAGGTCAGGTTTATATTTTGCTTGATAAACTGATTAACGCCTTTTTCACCTCTGACTTTACGGTACAGGTTTTGTCATACAAGGTCATTGTCCGTAAGGGCAGATCAGGCATAGGGTCACATTTTTCCAAAGATGCGGTCCTGGAGTATGATTACAAGTCCCACGAGGATTTACCCGGCATCCTGAATCAGGCCCGTAAAACCCTGAACGCCCAACCATCTGACAGCTGGTTTATGGGCCTTCCGCTGAAGTATTTCACATTGGTCAATTTCTCTCTGCCGAAAGCCGCCCTTGAAAACCTGGATGATGCGGTGCGGTACTCTCTTATGCGCCATGTTCCGTATGATCTTGAGCAGGCCAGGATCAGTTATCAGGCTAATGAAAGCGATGGCTTTCTTGATATTTCAGCAATAATAATTCCCAGGGAATCTCTGAAGCCCTTTTTAAATGCAGCCTCGGCCGCGAACATCACCTTTTACAATGTGTTTCCCTCCATTGTTTACTGGGCCAGGCTCATGGGCGATGGCGTTTATGTGTCACATGGACATGGATATGGAGAAGCCCTGGTTTATCAGAACGATAAAGTCATTCTTAACACATGGGCGGAAAGCAGGGAAGAGGACTCCCATTTTCTTGAGGAATCCAGCCGGTTGCTGGCCAATATTCCTGACCTCCCCTCAACTTTATATTTCTGGGAATCCATTGGAAAACAAAAAAACATTATTGACAAGCTGCAGTTTAATCCTCGGGAAACAGTAACCATTGGGTCTGATAACGAAACACAGCGTTTTCATGACTCAAAATTATCAGGCGGCTGCGCCATAAATCTTCTGCCTCCATCTGCGCGCAGGCAGAAAAAGTTCGCCACCTATATTGTGTATGGAGGGATTATCTTTTTTGTGCTGAGCCTTTTTGTCCTGCCTGTTTCAAAACTCGCAGGCCAGAAAAGGCATTTGACCAGGATTGAAAACCGCCTGGCGGAAATCAGCGTCATGGCTGATGATCTGAACCGCGTCCGGGAAGAAAGCCGGCTCATAATGGATAATGTTGAAGCCATGGCGGAAATGAAAAAATCATACCCGTCGACCATAAATATCTTAAGGGAACTGACCGAGGTTATCCCGGAAACAGCATGGGTTGTATCCCTGAGTTACGCCAACAATAAGATCACCATTCAGGGGGAAGCAGAATCAGCCACTTCCGTGATTGAGGCAATTGAGAATTCATCAATGTTTCGGGAAGTCAGGTTCAGCTCGCCGGTAACCAAATCCGGCCCCATAGACAGGTTTACCCTTGAGGCTGAGGTTGTATCGTCATGAGCAGGCTTTTTGATGTTATAAAAAGATCCGGCAATGGTTTGTTCGAGGGGAAAAACAGGGTCAGGGTTATCCTGCTGCTGGTCGCGGCTGTATTGATTGTGGCAGTGGCAGGCAGGTTTTTCATTGGGGTTTATGATGGATACGCCAGGAGCATCCAGAATGAGATAGACATGAAGATGATCAGGTACAACGCTCTGAGCAGACTCATGGCTGAGGCTGAAAAGTACCGTGATGAACATTCCACCCTGGTCAGATTCAGGAGCGAGTTTCTTGACGCGGGGCTGATTCAGGCCTCAACACCGGCCCTTGCTGAAGCTCAGCTGCAGAATATGATCAACGAACTCGCGCAGCAGTCCAATCTAAATGTGCTCAGCCTGAGGATGCTTCCCAGAACCCAGGAGGGGGAAATTACCAATCTCAGAATCGGGATCAACTGCAGGGGAGAAATCGGAGCCATAAAAGAATTTCTGCAGCGGGCCTCAAACCATGAAAAATTTCTTTTTGTGGACCAGATCCAGATTCAGATATTAAACCAGAGGGAAAGAAGATACTTTAACTTCAATGCCCAGCTTGTGGCCTGGACAAGTTCATGACTAAGGATTTTTCTTTAAGGATTAATGGCCCCCATTTGATTTTATCCCTGATTTTTCTGGGGCTGGGATTAGTGGTGCTGGCCCTGAGCGCGAAGATATACATGGATTATTCCAGTCATGACATTCTCATTACAGAGGGTTCAGGCAGTCATGATCCTGAATTTTTATCTGAAGATGTTCTGTCCATGATCGATCCTTCCAGGGATACATCCGGTCATGTCTTTGATGTTGTAGTCCAGAAAAATCTTTTTTCCCGGGATAGGGAAGAATGGAAGCCTGCCCTGGTCAGTAATGATCAGACTGATGCAGCCCCTGCCAGGACCCACAGAATCAATCCTGGAGATTTCAAATTGTATGGGATAACTTCTTTCAACAATGAAAAAATGGCTCTGTTATATTATCAGAGATTTCCTGAAAGCTCCAGAAATCGCCTGGTGCTGGAGGGTGAAATCGTTTATCACGAAAGCAACGGGGGGACCGAGGCCTACAGGGTTGTCAGCATCGGGTCTGATTCAGTCACCCTGGAGGCTGCCGGAGATTCATTTAATGTGTGGCTGTTCAGTCATGACATGCAAAGCATCTCAACAACGGAATCTGAGAACATTTCCGTTGTTGTAGGTGGAATCGACAGGCCGGAGCTTGACGCTCAAGTTATTTCCGGTCAGAC
>PXDF01000165.1 GCA_003566455.1 Desulfonatronovibrio sp. | reverse complement strand
GTATGGACCTGTGCACCCTGGAGTCTGACACCCCCCTCAAAGAGCTGGATATTCTGGCCTTCAGCCTGACCCATGAGCTCTGCTACACCAATGTTCTGTATATGCTTGATCTGGCCGACCTGCCCTTTCGCTCCAGGGACAGAAATGGACGGTTCCCCCTGGTTATCGCCGGCGGGGGAGCCACATTCAATGCCGAGCCAATGGCTGATTTTTTCGACCTCATGGTTCTGGGCGACGGGGAAAAACTGCTTATCCATATCGCCGAGGCTGTGAGGCAGTCCCGGGCTTCCGGTCAGGACAGGGATGAGCTGCTGCAGAGGCTCAGGCATATCCCGGGAGTGTATGTACCGTCTTTTTTTGAACATAAAGGTCATAATCAGCTTGAGCCTGTTTATGATGACTACAAAACGATTTCCAAAGCTCTTGTTCATGACTTAAATGATGTGGCCTTTCCCGTGGACCAGATAATTCCCTACGGCAAGATTGTTCATGACCGGTTCAGCGTGGAAATCGCCAGGGGATGCACCAGGGGATGCCGCTTCTGCCAGGCCGGCAGCATTTACCGCCCTGTCCGGGAAAGAAAAGTTTCTGAAATAGTAAAAATCATTGACCAGGGCCTGAAGCAGACCGGCCTGGAAGAACTGTCCTTTCTCTCCCTGAGCGCCGGGGATTTTTCAGCCCTGGAAAGATTATTCCTGGAGAGCTTTGTCAGGTGTCAGAGTGAGCAGGTCTCCATTTCCCTGCCCTCCCTCAGGGTTGGTTCGGTTAACGAGAATCTGATGAACCTCATGGCCAGGATAAGATATACCCAGGCCACTCTGGCCCCTGAGGCCGGTTCCCAGCGCCTGAGGGACATCATCAACAAAGGGGTGACAGAAAATGAACTCCTGGAACATACTGAATCATTGTTCAGGCTCGGATGGAACGGGGTAAAGCTGTACTTCATGATCGGGCTGCCCTCGGAAACCATGGATGATCTGGAGGGCATAAGGGATTTATGTCTCAGGGTCCTTGAAACCGGCGGTTTTGCCCGGAAAAGACTGCACGTAACCGCGTCAGTATCCCCTTTTGTACCCAAGTCTCATACCCCGTTTCAATGGGAAAACCAGGCCGGACTGAATGAGATCAGGGAAAAGCTGGTTTATCTCAGGGATATTTTCAGACCACATAAAAGGCTTGCCCTTAAATGGCACGACCCGGAAATGAGTGTTCTGGAGGGCGTTTTTTCCAGGGGAGGACGTGAACTTTCCCGGGTTGTGGAAAAGGCCTTTGCCAGGGGGCAGACCTTCACCTGCTGGACGGATCATTTTCAGCTCGGGGCCTGGCTGGAAATTATTCAGGGATTTGGCCTGGATTTTGAGCAGTACCTGAGGCCAAGAGCTGCTCATGAGCCCTTGCCCTGGGATCATCTGGACTGCGGGGTCAGCAGAGACTATCTCCTGGCTGAGAAAAAAAGGGCGCTTCAGGGAAAGATTACCAGGGACTGCCGCTATGAAGCCTGCAGAAATTGCGGAGTCTGCGACCAGAAAGGCTCCCCTTCAAGATTGTCTTGTGCTGAGGGTGTCAAAATCAAAAATATTCTCAACCTGGAACTCCGGGACCAGGACAGTGAACCAGAAGAGGCCAGTTTTGAACAGAAAGACCTGTCCGCCAGAAACTTTCATTACCGCGTCTGGTATGAAAAAACAGGCTTGAGCATATATTTGAGTCAGCTGGAGCTTCAATCCCTGCTGGAGCGGGCCATGCGCAGGTGCCGCTGGCCCCTGTCCTTTTCCAGGGGCTTCAGGCCGACTCCGCTCATTTCCTTTGGCCGGGCCCTGTCCGTGGGCGTCGCCAGCATGGCTGAATGGTATAATATTTTCCTGCGCCGGGACATGCCTGAAAAGGAAATGGTCCAGGGCCTGAACCAAAACCTTGTCTCAGGCATGAAAGCTAACGGGGTTCAGATGCTGAGCCTGGGGCGCAGGCAGGCCCAGGCCAGGATGGAAGAATTTGTGGTGGATTTTCATGTTCCGGGGCCTGATCTGGCCGGACTGCGGGATGCCTGGAAAAGCTTCTGCAAAAGGGATGAATTCGTGGTCCGGAAAATGGGCAAAAAAGGAATTATCAACCGGGATCTGCGCCCCCTGGTTACAGATTCTTCATGGAACGAAAATACCCTCAAGCTGACCCTGTCCTGGGAATACCAATACCTGAGTCCTCTTTTTGTGGTCAAAAGCATATTTCCAGAAGTTGGACCCTGGGAAATGATGATCACCAAGACCAGGCAGATCATGGAATAAAGTACGCGCCCGCATCAGATGTTTCTGCGGACGCGTACTCAAGTGGTCTTAACAGAGATTGTTCAGGACCCGGTAAAAACCCCGGCTTTTTGAATCCTGAACCTGATCCCGCGTCTCTGGCCGGCTCACTAGATTTCAATGCCCAGTATGGGCCAGATCTGATCAATATTCTCAACTGACCTGGCCTTGATATTTCTGCGCAGCTCAGCCGGTATTTCATCGAAATCCCGCTTGTTGGAATCCGGAATGATCACGGACCTGATCCCTGAACTCACAGCGGCCAGAATCTTCTCTTTTATTCCTCCAACAGGCATTATTCTGCCCCTCAGGGTGATTTCGCCGGTCATGCAGATGTCGCTGGGCAGAGACTTGTCAGCCAGGGCTGACACAAGGGCGGCCACCATGGTCACTCCGGCTGAAGGTCCGTCCTTGGGCGTGGCTCCGGCAGGCACATGAATGTGGATGTCTCTCTTGTCCAGAAGATTCTCGTCAAACCCAAGCTTTACAGCCCTGCTTCTGGCATAGCTCAGGGCGGCCTGGGCGCTTTCCTTCATGACATCTCCCATCTGTCCGGTAAGGATAAGTTTTCCCCTGCCAGGCATAAGACTGACTTCAACATGCAGGATTTCCCCGCCATAAGGGGTCCAGGCCAGACCAACAGCCACGCCGGCCGGCAGCTCCTTTTCCCTGTCTTCATCCTGAAACCTGGGAATGCCCAGCATTTTCCCCAGCCCTTTTTTAGTGATCCTGAAAGGGCCCTTTTTGCCTTCAGCAACCTGCCTGGCTATCTTGCGGCAGACTGACCCCATCTCCCTTTCCAGATTTCTCAGGCCTGCTTCCCTGGTGTATTTCCGGATGATTTCCCTTATTACGGCATCATTGATCTGGACATTCTTTGCGGTAAGGCCGTTTTCAGTTATCTGCCTGGGCAGAAGATATTTTCTGGCTATTTTTATCTTTTCCTGTTCAGTGTATCCCGGGATCCTGATGACCTCCATCCTGTCCAGCAGGGCTGAGGGGATGGTATCCAGGATATTGGCCGTGCACACGAACATGGCCTTTGAAAGGTCATAGGGCACATTGAGATAATGGTCGGTAAAGGAGAAATTCTGTTCCGGATCCAGCACCTCCAGCAGGGCTGAAGACGGGTCCCCCCTGAAATCAGTGCCCACTTTGTCGATTTCATCCAGCATGAAGACCGGGTTAATTGAACCTGCTTCCTTCATGCCCTGGATTATCCTTCCGGGCATTGAACCGATATATGTTCTCCTGTGCCCACGGATTTCAGCTTCATCCCTCATTCCGCCGAGAGACATCCTCACAAACCTGCGGTTCAGGGATCTGGCTATGGACTGGCCCAGGGATGTCTTCCCAACTCCCGGAGGCCCAACAAAACAGAGTATGGGACCTTTCATCTTTGGATTGAGTTTTCTCACGCTCAGGTATTCCAGGATCCTCTCCTTGACCTTTTCCAGATCATAATGATCTTCATTCAGAATCTTTTCTGCCTCTTTGATTTCCAGACGGTCCCTGGTTTTTTTCTTCCATGGAATATCAATGAGCCAGTCCAGGTAGGTTCTGACAACAGTGGATTCAGCAGACTCCGGATGCATGTTCTCCAGACGCTGAAGCTGCTTTTCAGCTTCCTTCATCACCCTGGAGGGAAGTCCGGCTTTTTTAAGAGACTGCCTGAGCTGATCCAGATCATTGCCGCTTTCTGAGACATCTCCCAGTTCCTTGCGAATGGCTTTGAGCTGTTCGCGCAGAAAATACTCCCTCTGGGCCTTATCCATGCCTTCCTTGGCCATGCTCTGGATCTTGGCCTGCATGGATGCCACCTCAACCTCTTTGATCAGCTGTTCATTGACCATTTTCAGACGCAGCAACGGGTCATCGCATTCAAGGATTTTCTGAGCTTCAGCCGGCTTCATCCTCAGGTTGGAGGCAACCAGATCGGCCAGTCTGCCCGGATCATCAACAGTGTTCAGGACAGCCATGATTTCCGCGGCATCGATCCCGCGAAGGCTCAGAATTTTTTCGCTCTGTTCCCTGGCTGCCCTGAGCAGGGCTTCTGATTCAGAAGTAGGTTCACTGAAGACCTTATCCTTGACCACTTCTACCTCAACCACGTCCAGAGGATCGGTCTTGACAAATCTTTTGATCCTGGCCCGGCTTATGCCCTGTACCAGAACCTTGAGGCGGCCGTCGGGCATTTTAAGCATGCGCATGATCAATGCCACGGTTCCGGTCTGGTATATGTCATCAGGTCCCGGGTCTTCCGTCTGCTCGTCTTTCTGGGTGCAGATGAGGAGGTATCTGTTGTTGTTCAGGGCGGCATCTATGGCCTGGACACTTTTGTCACGCCCCACAAAAAGCGGGATGATCATGTAATTGAAGACCACTATATCCCTGACCGGCAGAAGAGGCATAGTGGATGGAATTTCCATTTCCCCTTCCCTGGAATGCTTTTCCCCGCCGTTTTCATCAGATTTTTCTGCTGATTCCAGGGGAGCAATATTCTTGTTTTCTTCGTTCATTAAAATTCTCCTGAAGTTATTTGAGCAATCTGTTCCATTTAATTTTTCTGACAGCAGAATAATTTTGTAAAATGCTAATTAGTTGGACAGGATGTTCCCGCAAAGAGCCCAAATGCTGATTTTCCAGACTGGACGGCATTGTAACTGCTTGATTTTCTGTCCTCTGTTTTTCTGTCATCTGGTCTCTGGGCCTGAAAAAAAAATTTTTTTTCAGGCTGATCAGACAGGGCATGGAAAAATCAGCGCGACTGGCAAAAAAAAGATCAAGTCACGGGAGGGCGCTAATAAGAAAGGACGGCAAATGAAGATGTAAATCCCTCCCTGAACCTGAACTGCGAATCTTTTGCTCTGCCGGCCGCCTTGAGCTTTTTTTTTACTTTTGCCCCGGCAACCAAATGAAAGTTCTCAAGGCCTGCCAAACATAAACTGCGGACTTTGAAACTGATCCAAAGTCCGCAATTTAATTTAACATTGAACACTGTTTAGATTATTAAGTTCTGTCCAGGGATAGTCAACAAGTCAGACGCTCAAAATATTACTGCTCCACAGAGAATAAGGCGGAAATACAGGACTTACCTGGTTTCAAAGACGGAATATTCTTTTTCATAATCCATGGTTTCACACTCAATGTTTTTGACTTCGCTCATTGATGAACCCTGAATCAGGCGTTTTTTGAATTCAGCCAGAATATCATCAGCTGCCTGAGCCAAAATCTCAACTCTGCCATCACTGATGTTTCTGACCCATCCTTTTACCCCGAGGCTGTCAGCCTGGTCTTTTGTCCAAGAACGGAAATAAACTCCCTGCACTTTTCCGCTTATTACGCAACGCATTGACTTCATTTACTCCTCCTTTGGTTATAAATATCCGTATTCCTGAAAACTGAAATGGTTATCCTCAGCAATTATAATATGGTCAAGAACCCTTATTCCCATCTCAACCGCGATTCGTTTGATTTTCGAAGTCAGTTCCCTGTCCTGCAGGGAAGGACCAGGATCACCTCCTGGATGGTTATGTACCAGGATAATGCCGCTGGCCCGAAGCTCCAGGGCCCTGGTGATGATCTCCCTGGGAAAAACCGGAGCCTGATCAACAGTACCTTTACTCATTTTTTCAAAACCAACAAGCCTGTTTTTATTGTCGACCATTATTGTCCAGAATTCTTCGATATCCTTGAACCTGAGCCTGGATTTAGCGAGTGTGACCACTTTTTCCGGTGAACTGAGCACGCTTTTCAGGATAAAGTCCGCCTGTTCAGTTCTGGACCAGAATTCTCGCCAGACTTTAAGGAAAATAATAATTCCCGGACCGATTCCGTCAACAGTTTCAAGATCTTTGGGCTTTGCGGCCAGGATTTCCTTGAAGTTTCCGTAGCGTTCAAGGAGGGCTTTGGCCAGGGGCTTGGTATCTTTTCTCGGCAGGGCGTAGCCCAGGACAAGCTCCAGCAGTTCGTAATCGTGGAGTTGCGAAGGGTCTTTGTCTATCCTCTGCTTGAGCCTTTTTCTATGGCCAATATAGTGGGGTTGTTCCTTTTTCATGAATTGCCGGTGTAAAACGGTTGTTTAAAAAACCCCTGATTCCTGGATTACTGATCCCTTTGCCGGGAAAAGAGTTTGAAGAGCTTGGCTGTCAGGTTGTCCATGGCCTGCTCTGTACTGAACCGGCCAGACTTTACCCCTGACTCGGCCTCAAGGACCAGATCCCACAGCATGGATATTCTGGCCAGGCCCATGGTCCTGGCCAGGCCGGCCTTCTGCTGCCTGATTCCAGGGTAAAGATTGACCCTGCTGTCCTGACCGGTTGCCAGATGCCAGAGAATCCTGGCTTCTCTCAGCAGAAGGCCAAGAAATGGGAAAAGCATTTCCTCTCCCCTTGACTGTTCCTTGAATATTTTGTTCCAGGCCGAGGATATGTTTGTTCCCTTCTGAATTTCCTGCAGAAAAGAAAAGATGTCCATGTCCAGTTGAGGAGATATGGCTTTCAGATGCTCTTTAAGAATGGTTTTTTCAGGATGGGCCAGAAGGGCCAGCTTCTCCATTTCCGCGTCAATCCCATGACTGTCCAGTGGCAGCATGAAAGACAGGTCATCAATAACCCCGGGCCCGGGCTCAATTCCCATTTCGCCGAATTTGCTGGTAATATACCTGACAATATTCTTTCTGGTCAGGCCCGGGTATTCCCATATCCAGCCTTTTTCCCGGGCGAACCTGAAATATTTCCGCCTGGTTATATGAGCCGGTATTTTGGGCTTTCCTCTGTCCCAGTCTGACTCAAAACAGAAAAACGGCCAGATGCCCGGTCTGAATCCCCTCAGCGAAACAGAGATATCAGCCCAGAATTTGTCGGGAAGTTTTTCGCATTTTCGAAGAATCAACGCTCTGGGAGGTCCTGTCATGCCGGGAAGATTCAAAGCCTTCCAGAGAACATGCTCATCAATCTGCTCATCAAGCCAGATGATTTTTTTTCTCCATTCCTTCTGCCCGGAAGTTTCAAGAAGACGGTTAATCCGCGTTTTAAGCAGGTTGTAATCTGGACAGAAGCAGAAGTAAAAGCCTGGTCTGGACATCTTTTCCCTGTCGCCTGGTTTCTGGTTAAAATCCGTCCCCAAGCCGGTCCGCCGCCCTGGTCACTGCATCATCCACAGCTTCTTCAGAAGCCCTTCTCTGTTCCGGACCCGGTGCTCCGGGAGCTGAGACATCCTCGGCTGCCAGAAAGTAAGAGCCTCTGCCGGTTATGTTTCCTGAAGACCAGATCAATTCGCCGGTTTCCGCGGACAGCATTTTCACTTCCATGGTTATGGACACATCCGCCTTGACGGTTCTGTCTCTTTGCCTGGTCAGACTGTCCGCTGTCCTGAACCGCTGAATTTCAATATTGACCAGGGCCTGGGCCTGATCCTCGGAAACCCAGTTCACACGACCGCGGCGGGCAAATTCATCATGAAAGGCTGACCTCAGATAGGACTCAAGCCATGCTTCCTGAGTGGGATTCTCAACAGAGCTGATGTAAAGGTTCTGCACCCCCTGGGGCAGGCTTATGGGAGCTCCGCCCACAAAGTTGTAGCCGCAGGAAAGAGGAAGCACAGAAACAAAAAGCACCAGAAAAAAAAGGCGATAATCTTTCATCTGTTTTTCACTACAATATTTACCAGCTTTTGAGGTATAATGACGGTCTTGATAATATCCCCGCCCTGAATATGCTTTAATGTCTTTTCATCATTCAAAGCCAGCCGTCGCAGTTCTTCCCGGGAGATATCCGCGGGCACGCTCATTTTTGACCTGAGTCTGCCGTTAACCTGGATTACCACCAGGACTTCATCCCTGAGCAGGGCCCTGTCGTCATGCCTGGGCCATGAACTTTGAGACAGGGGATAATCATATCCAAGCCTTGTCCACAATTCTTCGCAGACATGCGGAGTAATGGGGGACAGAACCGTCAGAACCGAGGAAATGGCCGAAGAAAGCACCTCACACCTGTTTGGAGAGTCTCCGAGTTCATCCTTTGACTGATAGATCGCGTTCACAAGCTCCATGGCCCCGGCAATAGCTGTATTGAACTGAAACTTATCAATCATGTCTCTGGTAATTTTTTGAATTGATTCATGTTCTTTTGTCCGAAGCGACTTTTCTCCTTCAGAAAGAAAGTCCTGATCAAGAACCGCGCATGGGCCGGTGGGCCTCAGTTCAGGCAGAAGCTCCATGACCAGCCGCCACAGGCGGTTGAGAAAGCGGAAGGCCCCTTCAATGGCAGAATCGCTCCATTCAAGGTCTTTTTCAGGGGGTGAGGCAAACAGGCAGAACAACCGGACAGTGTCAGCACCGAATTTATTGATCATTTCATCGGGATCAACAACATTTCCCTTGGATTTCGACATCTTGGCCCCGTCTTTCAGAACCATGCCCTGAGTCAGCAGATTGGAAAAAGGTTCATCTATATCCAGATAACCCAGGTCCCTGAGGGCTTTTACAAAAAAACGGGAATACAGAAGGTGTAATATGGCGTGCTCTATCCCGCCGATATACTGATCAACTGGAAGCCAGTACCTGGCGGCCTCTTTATCAAAGGGCTGATTATCATTTCTGGCGTCAGTGAACCTGGCAAAATACCATGACGATTCAACAAAGGTGTCCATGGTATCGGTTTCCCTGCGTCCCACCCCCCCGCATACTGGACAGGAGACGTTCAGAAAGCTTTCCAGCTCAGGCAGCGGCGATCTTCCGTCTTCTGGCATGCGGGCGTCCTGGGGGAGGATTACCGGCAGATCTTTTTCCGGGACAGGAACAGGCCCGCATTTTTCGCAATATATGATTGGTATGGGGGCTCCCCAGAATCTCTGCCTGGAAATATTCCAGTCCCTCAAGCGGAAATTAACGGTTCTTTTGCCAAGTCCTTCATGTTCCAGGTAGTCGGCAATGGCTTCTTTAAAGTTTTCACTGAACATGCCGTCAAACTGTCCTGAATTAACCATGGTTCCAGCCCCAGAATAGGCCGTTTCCATGTCCGCCTGGAGAGATATGTCCTCAGGCTGGACCACGACCTTGACCGGGAGATCATATTTTCTGGCGAACTCCAGATCTCTCTGGTCATGGGCCGGAACAGCCATAACCGCTCCTGTTCCGTATTCCACCAGTACAAAATTGGCTATAAAAATGGGCATCCTTTCGCCGTTGACCGGGTTAAGGCAGTATTTTCCGGTAAAACACCCTTCCTTTTCCAGGTTTTCAGATGTTCTGGATATCCGGTCCATGCGGGTGACGTTGTCGATGAAGCCGATGATCCCCTCCCTGTCAGGACTGTCCTTAATAAGCTCCTGGACCAGTTCATGCTCAGGGGCCAGGCTCATGAAGGTGGCCCCAAACAATGTATCATGCCTGGTGGTAAAAACCCTTATCTTTCTGTTTAGCCCCTCCACCTGAAAATCGATCTCCATGCCTGTGCTTTTGCCGATCCAGTTTTTCTGCATGGCAATGACCCGTTCCGGCCATCCATGAGAAAGGCTGTCCAGGCATTCCAGAAGCTCCTCAGCATAACTGGTTATGCGCAGGAACCACTGGGCAAGTTCTTTTTTCTCAACAACAGAATCGCAGCGCCAGCAAACCCCGGCTTCGACCTGCTCATTGGCCAGGACGGTCAGACACTCTGGACACCAGTTCACCGGGGCCTTTTTTCTATAAACCAGGCCCTTTTCCATGAATCTTAGAAAGAAAAGCTGTTCCCACTTGTAATATCCAGGGTGGCAGGTAGCCAGTTCCCTGGTCCAGTCATAGGAATACCCCAGCTTCCTGAGTTCAGCTTTCATGTAGGATATATTCTCGTATGTCCATTTGGCCGGGTGGGTCCTGTTTTTTATGGCCGCGTTCTCAGCTGGAAGACCGAATGCGTCCCAGCCCATGGGATGGATAACGTTGAAGCCCTGCATCCGTTTAAGCCTGGCCACCACATCTCCTATTGAATAATTCCTGACATGCCCCATGTGAATTCGACCGGATGGATAGGGAAACATTTCCAGGACATAGTATTTGGGACGATGGTCGCGGTGGGTCACCAGAAAGTTCTGGCTCCGCTCCCATTGTTTCTGCCATTTTGCTTCAATTTCAAGGGGGTTGTACCTGTTGTTCATTACCATCTCCGTGTTCAGCTTCAGTTCGAAAAAACAGAAATCATGGGTGAATGCTAATTCTTGTCCTGCCTGAGCAGACCAAGGGTCTCTTTCAACGGGTTCAGAAAATGTCTGATTGATCCATCCGTCTTCTTTGAACAGATCCCTGGTGATTGTTCCAGGGTCAGATCGTATTTCCGGCGAAAACAGATGGTGGTCTCGCTGGCCTGCCACTTTAGAAACTGTTGCCTGATGATTTCCCCATGGCTGTCAGCCGTGAAAAAAAACAGTCCGTCACCCTTGAAAGCAGGCCAGAAAAACCTGCCCCACTCATGCAAAGCTTCACCCGGAGGCATTTGAAGATTTTGCACTAGTTCCTGAGTATTGACGCACCAGGCATAGCCCCCAAGGTTATCTACCACCAGGGATAACCGCTTTATCCATATGTCAGGTCTTTCATCAGGATTGCGGGGAACTGCCAGTTCCCACACCTGTGTTTCCTGCTCAGGCCATGATTTCAGGAGAACAGCTTCATGGCCATAGCCCTGGGGCATGCGGAAGGACAGCCTGGAAACTTCTGCCGGACAGGACTTAAAATCCCTTATCAATCCCAAATTTACCATCTTTAGTATCTCTGGCCACCGCGTCCAGTATGCCGTTGACAAAGTTTCTGGAATTATCGTCCCCAAAGACCTTGGCCATCTCAATGGCTTCATTTAGGGCCACTTTAAGAGGAATGTCAGGACAAAAAAGCATTTCATACACTGCCACACGCATGATGGTCAGCTCAATTTTGGCTATGCGCTTGATTTTCCAGTTTTTAGAATATGAGGCAATGATCTGGTCCAGTTTGTCCAGATTATTCCACACTCCCTGAACAATGGACCAGGCAAATGTTTCCTTGCCTGATCTGTTTGAGGAAGATTCTTCCCTGAACCTTTCAAAGGTTGAATCCAGAGTTTCCAGGCCTGGCATGAAATTCAGCGAATAAAGGACCTGGAAAGCAAAGGTCCTTTGTCTTCTTCTGGTGTTTTCACTCCCTGGCCTTGGATTTTTTTTATGACTTTCCATGGGGCTTGAAGGCAAGTTGTATCCGATTGGTATAGGTGTTCATCAGCGGGAAATTTAAAATTCCAGCTTATCACTCCCTGGGGTGTCTGCCGCGGGAAAATTCATCCGGTTCGCGCAAAGCATGAAGCGATCCTGAACTTTCCTGGGTCTGGTCGAATTTTTTTTTCGTAGGGCAATCCCTGATTCAACAGGAAATCTTCCTGCAGCCAGGGCCAGTCTCTTTGAAAATCTGCCAATCCAGGATCACAGGCCGGCTGAAAATCAGAACCTGAAAAAAGCAGATCCGTCTGAATCAGCCGGACACCACTTAATCAATCTGCTCCAGGACCCTTATGGTCTCAACAAGTGCGGCAGCGGCTTCAACGCCCTTATTCCCGGCCTTGCTTCCAGCACGCTCAATGGCCTGCTCAAGGGTGTCCGTGGTCAGCAGCCCGAAGCCAATGGGAACACCTGATTCAAGGGAAGTCTGGGCTATGCCCTTGGTGGCTTCCGAGGCCACGTAATCAAAATGCGGTGTTGCCCCTCTGATAACCGCTCCAAGACAGACTATGCCGTCATAGTCTTTTTTCAAAGCCAGTTTTTTGACTACAACCGGAAATTCAAACGCGCCGGGGATTCTGTAAATGGTGAGGTTTTCCCTGTCCATTCCATGGCGCACAAGATAATCAACAGCGCCGCCCACAAGCTTGTCCACTATAAAATCATTGAACCTTGAGGCAACCAGGGCGATCTTAAGATTTCTGGCATCCAGCTTACCTTCGACTGTTTTGATGTGCAGCATTTATTACTCCGGGTTTATTGGGGTTTTTGGCTGTCGGAAATCTTCAGCAAATGCCCCATTTTTTCCTTTTTTGTCAGGAGGTAACACATATTTTCTTCACAGGCAGGGACCTCAATGGGGACTCTTTCCACGACCTCCAGCTCAAACCCTTCAAGACCGATGATCTTTTTAGGGTTGTTGGTCAAAAGCCTCATTTTGTTCACGCCCAGGTTCACAAGGATCTGAGCGCCGATTCCATAGTCGCGCAGATCAGGGGCAAAACCCAGGGCCTCATTGGCCTCAACAGTATCCTTACCCTGGTCCTGGAGGGCATAGGCCTTGATCTTGTTGGCCAGACCTATTCCTCTTCCCTCCTGGCTCATATACAGGATGATCCCTTTACCTTCCTTATCCACCATCTGCATGGCCGCCTTGAGCTGGTTGCCGCAGTCGCAGCGCAGAGAGCCGAAAACATCTCCGGTGAGACACTGGCTGTGTACCCGGATGAGAACAGGTTCGTCTTTTTCTATTTTTCCTTTGACCAAAGCAACATGGGTGTGGTTGTCAATCTGGCTTTCAAAGGCGATGGCCCTGAAATTTCCATGGCAGGTTGGCAGGTTGGATTCCCCGACCCGCTTCACCATGGAGTCAAACCTTGCCCGGTATCTGATAAGATCCTCAATGGTGCAAATCTTGATATTGTGTTCCCTGGCGAATTCCATGAGGTCCGGCATCCTGGCCATATTACCGTCATCGCGCATGATTTCACAGATCACCGCTCCAGGCTTGAGACCTGCCAGACGGGCAAGATCAACGCTGCCTTCAGTCTGCCCGGCCCTGACCAGGACCCCGCCTTTTTTGGCCCTTAACGGGAAAACATGGCCCGGTGTTGAAATATCGTCAGGAGTCACATCATCCTGAATGGCCGTAAGAATGGTGGTTGCGCGGTCATATGCGGAAATTCCGGTTGTAACCCCCTTGGCGGCCTCTATGGATACGGTAAAGGCTGTGCCGAACTTGGAGGTGTTCTTGGTGGCCATCATGGGCAGGGCGAGGCTGTCAACCCATTCCGGGGCCAGGGCCAGACAGATCAGCCCTCTTCCGTACTTGGCCATAAAATTTATGATTTCAGGTGTGATCTTTTCAGCGGCAACGGTCAGATCGCCCTCATTTTCCCGGTCTTCATCATCTACCAGGATGACCATTTTCCCCTGCTTTATTTCCTTGACAGCTTCTTCAATTCCGCAAATGGACATTATTTAACCTCATAACCTGTTTAATATTTTTTGTCCCTGGTTCAGGACAGACCCCTGACCCCTGGATGCATTGTGACAAATTTGTATAATTGTTGCCGGTTAAGCCTAAAATCCGTGTTCCCTGAGAAAATCCCCTGTGATCCGGTTTTCCGGCTTTTGATCATTTCTGTCTTTAAGCACAGAACCCAGCATTTTTTCCACGTACTTGCCGATCAGATCAGTTTCCATATTAACCAGGCTTGATTTTGTCCAGTCAGACACCGTAGTCTCCTTTTGGGTGGCTGGAATAATATTTACACTGAGAAAGCCGGAGCCGCATTCAATAACGGTCAGGCTTATGCCGTCAAGAGCCACAGACCCCTTATCAATGACCTGCCTGGAGTATTGTTCAGGAAATGAAACATTGTAAATTACTGATTCGCCGGCTTTTTCAATAAAAGTAACCTTTCCCAGACAATCCACGTGACCGGAAACCAGATGGCCTCCAAGGCGATCCCCTAAAGTTAAGGCCCTTTCAAGATTGACCTTGCGCCCTTGCTTCAGAAAGCCAAGATTGGTTATGCTCATGGTCTGACCGGACGCGTAAACATAAAACCAGTCTTTACCGAAATTTTCAACAGTCAGACAGACTCCGTTGACTGCAATGCTCTCTCCAAAGATCAGATCTTTGAAGGCCTTTGCCGGAGAAATGCGCAGCCTGGTTTCAGCCCCTTTTTTTTCCAGGCCGGATATGGTGCCGGCAGACTGAATAATTCCTGTAAACATGGATCCCTTAAAAGGTTAAAAAGTCCTTATTGAACAGAGTTCCCGGTTTCAAAGGCCGGCAGACAAACATCATTGCAAGTTATTGCTTTCCGGTCAATGCCCGGTCTTTGGGAAAAAGTCTGAGCCACAGATCATCTCCCACCATCCGGGACCGGTTCAGACGCAGGTTGACGGCCTCATTCATCAATTTTGTTTCCCGTCCGTGAAAAACAGGTATGCCCTGTTCATCTCCCAGGATTTTCATGGCCGCGAAATACCATATCTCATCGGCCAGGCCCGCCTCAATAAAACTCAGACCCAGCCTGCCTCCGCCTTCACACAGCGCGTAATGGACATTTTTATCCTGCCTCAATCTGACCAGGCCCTGATTCAGATCAAGGCCGGCCTGGTTACTGTCCAGAGCCATCACCACACACCCCATGTCCCTGAGCCTTTCTGCTGCCTGAGACGCAGACGTTGCCGGATCAGTCCAGAAGATGGTCTCATCAGCCCGGTGCTTGAGCAGGAGGAAATCACTGTCAGGCTCCGGAAGCCTTGAAGTGACAATAACGCTCAGGGGTTGACGGGCTTTTTCAAAACCCCGGCAGGTAAGCTTCGGGTTATCCTGATAAAAGGTGTTGGCACCGATAATGATTGCGCCCACAATGGAACGCAGCTCATGGACTTTTTTCCGCGAGGCGTCTGAAGTTACCCACCTGGAATGTTTTTCCCTGGTGGCGATTCTTCCGTCCAGTGTAGATGCCATTTTAAGGTACACATAGGACCTGGAAGTCTGTTGCCAGACCAAGAAGTCAGCAATAAGGTCCAGACATTTCTGTTCTTCAATCCCGGTTGTTACCCTGACGCCGGCATTTTTTAAAAAGCCTGCTCCGTTTCCGGAAACGCTTGTGTTGGGATCCATGGCCCCGATGACCACTTCTTTAATGCCTGAATCCAGAATGGCCTTTGTGCATGGAGGGGTTTTTCCGTGATGATTGCATGGCTCCATGGTTACATAAAGGGTGCACAGGGCAAGGTCATGGTTTCTGGAAAGAGCGTCGTTAATGGCTTCAACTTCAGCGTGATTTTCTCCAAAAGCCCTGTGATATCCCCGGCCCACAATTTCATCTCCGGCAACAATCAAAGCGCCCACGCAGGGGTTGGGACAGGTTTTTCCCTTTCCTTTTTCCGCCAGAGAGACGGCCTTTATCATCAGATCACTTTGATTCATGAGGCAGAAACCTGAAGTTAATTCCAGCTTCGATGAGCATGTCCTGAGCCAGTTCATCAGGATATCCGCCGGCAAAATAAATACTTTCCACTTTACAGTTTATGAGCATCTTGGTGCAGATCAGGCAGGGCTGGGTAGTGCAGTAGATGCTGGAACCGGTTATGCTTATGCCATGCACAGCCGCCTGAACAATGATATTCTGCTCAGCGTGCAGCCCCCGGCAAAGCTCATGACGCTGGCCTGAAGGTATATTCAGCAGATCGCGGATGCAGCCGGTATCAGAGCAATGCCTGAGCCCGGCCGGAGAACCGTTGTACCCGGTAGCCAGGATGCGTTTGTCCTTGACAGCCACAGCGCCCACTTTTCTTCTGATACAGGTGGAGCGTTCCGCCACCAGGTGGGTGATCCGCATGTAGTACTCGTCCCAGGAAAGCCTTTCCTGCTTCAATCATTACCCCCAGTGCTGTTCCCGGCTGTGTAACTGATCTCTGTAATCGCGGCCTCTGATTTCTGTCTGAAAATTACCAGGCAAACAGTGGAAACCGGCTGGCGAATTTTTCCACCTCTTGGCTGATTTTCCTGAGGCGCTCGTCATTTTCATAATTATCCACAGCATCGATTATCCAGGCCACTATTTTTTCCATGTGTTCCGGCTTCATTCCCCTGGTGGTCAGGGCCGGTGTACCCAGCCTGATGCCAGAAGTGACAAAGGGCGACCTGGTTTCAAAGGGCACAGTATTCTTGTTGACTGTAATCCCTGCTTTATCCAGGGCAATTTCAGCATCCTTGCCGGTAATATTTTTATTGGTCAGATCGATAAGTATCAGGTGATTGTCCGTGCCTCCTGACACCAGGCTGTATCCGGCCCGGGTCAGAAATTCCGCCATTTTCACGGCGTTTTCAATGACTGTTTTCTGGTACTTTGCGAATTCAGGCTTCAATGCCTCTCCAAAGGCCACAGCCTTGGCCGCTATGACATGCATCAGGGGTCCGCCCTGGATTCCCGGGAAAATCTGGGAGTTGAGAGTCTTGCCGAATTCCTGGGAACTAAGGATCATCCCCCCCCTGGGACCTCTCAGGGTCTTATGGGTGGTGGTTGTGATAAAGTGAGCGTGGTCTACGGGCGAAGGATGAAGATCAGCCGCGATCAGCCCGGCAATATGAGCCATGTCCACCATGAGTCTGGCCCCTGCCTTATCCGCGATTTCCCTGAACCGCCTGAAATCTATGACCCGAGGATAAGCGCTTGCCCCGGCAATGATCAGAGACGGTCTGTGTTCAAGGGCCCTGGCTTCAACCTGGTCATAGTCAATAAGGCCTGTTTCCTTTTCCACGCCATAGAAAACAATATTATAAAGCCTGCCTGAAAAATTGACAGGACTGCCGTGGGTCAGATGTCCCCCGTGGGAAAGATCCATCCCCAGAATGGTGTCACCGGGGTTTAAAGCGCCGAAGTAAACTCCCATATTGGCCTGAGACCCTGAATGAGGCTGGACATTGGCATATTGAGCCCCGAACAGTTCTTTGGCCCTGTCTCTGGCCAGATCCTCGGCCAGATCCACAAACTCGCATCCCCCGTAATATCTCTTGCCGGGATAGCCTTCAGCGTATTTGTGGGTCATAACGCTCCCCATGGCCTGCCGAACAGCCAGGGAAGTAAAATTTTCAGAGGCAATAAGCTCCAGCTTGGCAAGCTGCCTCTGCTCTTCAAGCTCAATGGCCCGGGCAACCTTTGGGTCCTGGTCTTTGAGTTCCTGCATATTCATAATCTTATTTATCCTGGGAAATGATTTATGGTTAATCTTCGAATTTCTTGAACAGAATTGAGGCGTTGGTTCCGCCGAAGCCAAAGGAATTGCAGAGGGCGTAACTGATCTGCCTGGACACGCTTCCATAAGAGCAGTAATCCAGGTCACATTCAGGATCAGGAGTGTCCAGATTGATTGATCCCGGAATCCTGGAATTGTAAATGCTCAGAACGCTGAAAACCCCTTCAATGCCTCCGGCAGCACCCAGAGTATGTCCAATCATTGATTTGTTGGCAGTAAGGAGCATATCATAGGCATGCCTGCCAAAAACTTCCTTTATGGCCCGGGTTTCACACACGTCGTTAAGTTGGGTGGATGTTCCATGGGCGTTAATATGATCGACCTGTTCAGGAGACACATTGGCCTCCTTCAGGGCCTGTCTCATGGCCAGAGCCATTCCCTCCCCGGACTCATCAGGAGCCGTCATGTGGAAAGCGTCTGCTGAAGCGCCGAATCCAGCCACCTCAGCGTATATTCTTGCGCCTCTTTCCAGAGCGCTGTCCAGAGATTCCAGTAAAAGCAGTCCGCTTCCTTCGCCGATTACAAAGCCGTTTCGGTCAAGATCAAACGGACGGCTGGCCTTTTCAGGAAATTCATTGCTGATGGACAGAGCCTTCATGGCGTTGAAACCGGACACAGCCATGGGTGTGATGGTGGATTCGACACCACCGGCTATCATGGCCCTGATTCGTCCAAGCCTTATGTCGGAATAGGCATAACCAATCCCATGCAGACCTGAAGCGCAGGCCGATGTGGTGGCCAGGTTGGGCCCTTTGGCCCCGGTGGCAATGGATATCTGACCAGCAGCCATATTGGCAATGAGCAGCGGGATATAAAAAGGAGATACTTTTTTTGGACCGGACTTCATCAGCCTGGTATGGAATTCCTCAATGGTTTCCAGCCCGCCGAGGCCGCATCCAACAAGCGCGCCGCACTGGGTCATGTCCATGGGATCATCTGCAAGTCCCGAGTCCTGCATAAGCATCTTTGCGGAGGCCACGGCAAAATGACAAAACCTGTCCATACGCCTGGCTTCCTTTACGCTCATGAAGAGGGTCGGATCAAAATCCTTGACCTCGGCGGCTATTCTTGTGGCGTACTCAGAGCAGTCAAAGCGAGTAAGCCTGTCCACACCGCTTTTCCCCGCCAAAAGGGCTCGCCAGCTGGTTTCCAGATCATTGCCAATGGGTGTTATGGCTGAAAGCCCTGTAACAACTACTCTGGGCATAGGAGTATCCATTTAAGTAATTAGGTGTATGGTTTGAAATATCTGTTTAAGGTTCTCAACAAAGCCTGTTTACAGCATGCTGTTCAGAAAGAGACCGGCATCCGGGCTCACTGAATGAATGCCTGGTGAACATTAAGGGACAGATATTTCAGGGGACACGAAGTACACACCCTTTAATCCTGAACAACGCCGGCTTATCAGACTGTAAACTCCTTACTGGATCATGTGAAACGCGTGAAGTTCAAAGATTCCAAATGTCCGGCACTCACTTGAGTTGATGCTGTTCTATTTTACATAATTATTGACATCTCAAGTGGGTGCCGGAGAAGCGACGCGGCAATTGGAAAATTTTCAAGGGCCCGCTTATGAAAATAAACGCCTACTGATTAGCCTTAATAAAATCAATAGCAGCCTGGACAGTGAGAATTTCCTGTGCCTTGTCGTCATCAATCTCAACATCAAATTCCTCTTCCATGGCCATGATCAGTTCTGTCAGGTCCAGGGAGTCAGCGCCCAGGTCTTCAACAAACTTTGATTCGCCTTTTACCTCATCAGCGGAAATACCAAGCTGCTCAACAACGATTTCCTTTACTCTCTGATCTACGGACATTTCATTTCTCCTTCAAATTATTGATTATCCTGTTATTTACTGTTCAAATGTCTTTTATCTGTTACCGGATGACAGAACCGCGGGCTGCTGAGCGGCCGCATCCCTAAACACACATCAAAAAAAATAAAGCCGGCCTGCTGGAACGGCTACATGTACATACCGCCATTGACTCCCAGGATCTGCCCTGTAATGTAGGCCCCACCGGGTGAAGCCAGAAAGGCGACTGATTCCGCCACATCTTCCGGATACCCGAATCTTTTCAAAGGAATCATTTCCAGGTATCTTTCCCGGACTTCCTGGTTCAGAGCGGCGGTCATATCGGTTTCAATAAATCCAGGCGCTACAGCGTTTACAGTAATATTCCTGGGGGCCAGCTCCAATGCCGCTGTTCTGGTTAACCCCATAAGTCCGGCCTTGGCCGCTGTATAATTGGCCTGGCCGGGGTTGCCTGACTGAGCCGTCACAGAAGTGATGTTTATAATCCTTCCGGTTTTCTGACGCATCATTATTTTAGCGGCCTGCTGCAGGCAGAAGAAAGAACCGCTCAGGTTGACCCTGAGCACCTTTTCCCATTGTTCTTGACCCATCCTGACCAGAAGACCGTCCATTGTGCTGCCGGCGTTGTTCACCAGCACACTGAGGAATACCCGGTCTTTTATCTTTTCTTTGAAAAAGTCAACTATGGCCTGATGGTCTCCAATATCAAGGGCAAAGGAGGAAGCTTGGCCTCCAGCTTCTTCAATAATTTTACAGGTCTCAAAGGCTGGTTCGGGTCTGCTGACATAGGTGACAAAAACCTGGTATCCTGACTTGGCCAGGCGTATGGCGCAGGCCCGGCCAATGCCCCGGGAGCCGCCGGTGATAAGGGCTGTTTTGATTAGGTCAGGCATGGTAATCTCCTTGAGAGTTGATAAAAAGACTTCTGCCCTGTGGGGCGCTTTTATTGCCTTTGATTGCGAAACATTTATTTTACCGGCCCTGTCAAAACTGGATCAGGGCGGCTCCCCATGTAAACCCTCCGCCAAAAGCCACCAGCAGCACCAGATACCCGGGCTTGACCCTGCCCTTTTCCCACGCGTCGGCCAGAGCAATGGGAACAGATGCCGCGGATGTATTGCCGTATTCCTGGACATTGACAAAAATCTTATCATTACTGATCAACATTGATTTGGCCAGGGATTCAATGATTCTGATATTGGCCTGGTGAGGAATGAACAGGTCAATGTCCTCCGCGACAATATTATTTCTTTCAAGGATGTCCTGGGAGATATTTTTCATGGACCTGACTGCGTGCTTGAATACCTCACGGCCTTCCATCTGTACGAAAAAATCATCATCTGCTTTCTGTCCGGGAACCAGGGGATATGCTGATCCCCCGCCCTTTACGGTGAGCAGGCCGCCTAATGAGCCATCAGCCTTAAGCAGCACGTCCCGAATATATCCTGCAGACGCGTTGTGGTCAAAAGATTCGCCGGAAATCACGCAGGCCCCTGCCCCGTCTCCGAAAAGCACGGCAGTGGATCTGTCTTTAAAATTGATTCTTGAAGTAACAACTTCAGAGGCCACAAGCAACACCTTTGAGCCGGGCCAAAGAACGCATAAGCCCCTGGCCAGTTCAATGCCGTAGATAAAACCTGTACAGGCTGCATTGACATCCAGGGCCGGAATCCCCCTTATGCCCAGTTTTTCCATGATAATGCAGGCAGCATTGGGAACGTAGGCGTCAGGAGTGAAGGTGGCGGTTATTATGTGGGTAATATCACCGGGCATGAGGCTGGATCTTTCAAGAGTCTTGAGACATGCTTCATAAGCAAGGTCGGAACAGGCCTGACTGTTTACAATATGTCTCTGCCTGATGCCGGTTCTGGAAACAATCCATTCATCATTGGTATCGACCTTTTTCTCAAGGTCCTGGTTGGTCAGTATTGTGTCAGGTACGTAAAAGCTGAATCCTGCTATATAGGTGCTGTTTTTCATTTGGCAAAGATCTTTCAGGGTCCGGTTATATCAAAGACAGATCATTCTGAAATGTTAGTTTCTGCAACAAGAAAAAAGTAGTCATCTGGGCATCGATCTGGGCAGGGCTTTTTTGCCGAAAATGCTGATCTCTCTGTTGGCGCCCAGTCCGTCTATGAGGAGCTGATTGGCTCCATTTCTGATGAATTCTCCAGCCATCAGTACGGCGTTGGTAATGGCCTTGGAATTGGATGAGCCATGACAGACTATCCCGATTCCATTGAGGCCCAGAAGCGGAGCCCCTCCGTATTCAGCGTAGTCAATGCGCCGGCCGAATCTTTTCAGAGCCCTTATTCCCAGAAGAAAGCCCAGCCGGGCAAGCCAGCTCTTATTAACCTCTTCCTTGAGTATTTTGGTAAGAGAAATGGCCAGCCCTTCCATAAGCTTCAAGGAAACATTACCTACAAAGCCATCACAGACAATGATGTCGGCCTTTCCGGTAAAAAAATCCCGCCCCTCAATATTACCCACAAAATTCATGGACGACATCTTGAAGAGCTTGACTGTTTCTCTGACCAGGTTGTTGCCTTTATCGTCCTCTTCCCCAATGGTCAATACGCCTACTTTTGGCCTTTCAACATGGAGTACGCTTCTGGCGAAAACTTCCGCCATCAGCCCGAACTGAACCAGCTGATAAGGCTTGCATTCCACGTTGGCTCCGACATCAATAAGTATCAGCGGTCCTTTTTCAGAAGGCAGGATTGATGCCAGGGCCGGACGCTCAACACCCTTAATCCGGCCCAGTGTGAACATTCCACAACCCAGGGTGGCGCCTGAATTGCCCGCGCTGACTACTCCATGACCTCTGCCCTCCCGGATCAGTTTGAAGGCAACCTGTATGGATGAGTTTTTTTTCTTTCGCAGAACATCAGAAGGCTTTTCCGACATTTCAACTACTTCTGACGCGTGAACGATTTCAAGGTCAATGCCTTGATGTTTCCGGCCGGACAGGCTCTTTTCTATCATTTCCTCATTGCCCACCAGGATCAGCCCCAGGTTGTCCTTTCTGGCTGCTGCCAGAGCTCCCGGAACAACAACCTCCGGACCAAAGTCTCCGCCCATGGCGTCAACCGCGATCCGGGGTTTAGCTGGCTGCATCCTGCTGTGGCCTTAAATACTGGCGTCCTTTGTATATCCCGCAGTCAGGACAGACACGATGGGGAAGGGTGGCTTCTCCACACTCGCAATAGATAAAATTTGGTGTGGGAATGCGGTCGTGAGCCCTGCGCATCCCTTTTTTGGATTTGGAAGTCTTCTTTTTGGGTAATGCCATTTCTTTACCTCATTATTTATTTTTTATTTTTAATTGCCTGAACACAGCCAGCCTGGGATCGCCGGATACTGACCCGCACCTGCAGAGACCTTTGTTCATATTTTCTCCACAAACCGGACACAGTCCCAGGCATTCACTGCCGCAGAGAATCTTGTCAGGCATGGCCAGCTGCAGTTGTTCACTTATCACCTGTCGAATATTAATCATCCACTGGCTGTTTTCAAACTTGAGGATACCCGCGCCTGTCTGTTCGGCCTGAGTTTCTTCAAAATCTTCAAACAATTCAAACTGATGATCAATATTGACAACACCCGGCTCAAGACATCGGCAACAGGGAGAATTAACCCGGCCCTTAATGGACCCTTTGAGATATACTCCGTGCTTCTGCGGAAATACACCCAGTTCTGCTGTCATGCCCTGGGATATTTCATAATCAAGGTTATTTTCCGCGCAAATGGCAAGCCACTCCTGCTCACCTGTAAAATAAAATTCCCGGCCTTGGACCGGGATATCTGATATGGGCAGCCAACGATAATGCATAGTTAATCCCAGAAAAACTCACTAGCTTGTAATCCAGGTTATTGTCAAGATTTTTACTCTTGCCATTTTATTAATTTCAGGATAGAAATTCCTTTTGTTTTGGCTGAACTTTAAGGCGCATAAGCCTGGAAGGCTTGATATGCATAGATCAGGAGGGATTTTTATATGAGCAGGGAATGCGAGATTTGTGGGAAAAAACCCCAGGTGGGCAATAATGTCAGTCACGCCAACAACCGGAACAAAAGAAGATTTCTGCCCAATCTCCAGAGGGTCAGATCCCGGGACAGCCTGGGCAGGGTTAAAAGAATTGATGTGTGTACCAGATGCCTGCGTTCAGGCTCGGTTGCAAAGCCCACCATAAGCTGAACAATTTATTATTGTCAGGAATTTCAAGCCCCGGACTGCTGTCTGTCATCCGGGGCTTTTTTTCACTCTGTAATGCAGTGGAGTTTCTCTGCTGAACAAATCAGCGCCGTTAATAAATCTGAAGTTCATACCTGCAGGCAGAAAACAAGCCCCTGAACCGCAAAAAAATCAACCCTGAGATAATCATATTCTTGTAGCACAAATTTTCAAAAGTTTTTTTAATTTAATTTTTCAGTTCCAGCCCTTCATGAAATCACCTGCTTTTTTTCCGGAATCAAGGTGCTGAATCAGAGCACTGCCGAACACCACCGCGTCCACCAGATCAGCCGTTGAATCCAGTTGATCCCTGGAACTCAGGCCGAAGCCAAGGGCAACAGGACAGGAGAATACATCCTTCACCTCCTGCAGCTTTGTTCTTAATAACTGGCCGGCGCTGACCTTTGTCCCGGTAATGCCCAGCACTGATACCAGATAGACAAAAGCCGGGCCTAATTCAGAGTATTCAGCCATGCGTCTTTTTGGAGTGTTCAGCCCAACCAGCGGCACAAAAGACAGCCCGTGAGTTTCCAGCAGCTTCAGATGAGGACCTGCCTCCTCCAGGATAAGATCAGGAATGATCAGTCCGTTTACGCCGGCTTCTTCGGCTCGTGTTGCCAGCTTTTCCAGACCGTACTGCAAAAAGGGATTAAAATATCCCATGAGCACAATGCCTGCCTCGATTTTTTCTCTGACTTGAGAAAGCCCCTCCATTATCCAGGCAAGGCCAATCCCCTGCTCAAGGCATCTGATGGACGCATTTTCCACCACCGGCCCGTCAGCCACAGGGTCTGAAAAAGGAACCCCGATTTCAATTATGTCCGCCCCGGATCTGTCCAGCTCCATTATTATATCCCAGAACACATCCTTATCCGGAAAACCTGCTGGAACAAAGGGAATCAGAGCCCTGCGCCCGCCCTTCACGGCCTGGCTGATTCTCTGGGTAAGTATATTTTCCTTTTTCATTATTCTTCCTTGAAAATTTAGAGTTTTCTAAACCTGGGATTCAATTTCCCGGACAATATCCAGATCCTTGTCCCCTCTGCCGGACAGATTCACAAGCACCGCGCTTTGCGGCCTGATTTTATCCCGGTTGCCAATAACCCAGGCCAGAGCATGGGAGCTTTCCAGAGCAGGGATTATGCCTTCTTTGCGGCACAGGAGGTAAAAGGCTTCAAGGGCCTCTGCGTCATAAACCACATCATACCTGGCCCGGCCGCTGTCCTTTAAAAAGGCGTGTTCAGGCCCTACTCCGGGATAATCAAGCCCAGGAGCCACCGAGTGAGAAGGCATAATCTGCCCCTCTGAGGTCTGAAGCAGATAGGTTCGGGTTCCGTGCAGAACTCCGAAACTGCCCCTGGACAGGGTTGCTGAATGATAACACCCAGGCCTCCCTTCTCCTCCGGCTTCAACTCCCACCAGCTGCACTTCCCTGTCACCGGCAAAGGGATGAAAGATGCCCATTGCATTGGAGCCGCCGCCCACGCAGGCCACCACCAGGTCAGGAAGCCTGCCGGTTCTGTCCAGAAACTGGCTTCTTGCCTCCCGGCCGATAACAGACTGCAGTTTCCTGACCAGCAGAGGGAAAGGATGCGGTCCAACAACAGAACCCAGACAGTAATGGGTGTTTTTCTGATGGGCTATCCAATATCTCAGAGCCGCGTTAATGGCGTCCTTTAGGGTCTTTGTGCCGCTTAG
This sequence comes from Desulfonatronovibrio sp., assembly GCA_003566455.1. Taxonomy (GTDB): domain Bacteria; phylum Desulfobacterota; class Desulfovibrionia; order Desulfovibrionales; family Desulfonatronovibrionaceae; genus Desulfonatronovibrio. The sequence continues at coordinate 16,942 of PXDF01000165.1, read as the reverse complement.
CACAGGCTCCACCCTTGCCCCCAGAAGCTCCATGCGTCTTACATTGTGGCTTTGCCTTTTGACATCCAGAGCGCCCATGAAAACAACGCATTCCAGACCCAGAACAGAAGCGGCCGTGGCTGTTGCCACTCCGTGCTGTCCCGCCCCGGTCTCGGCCAGAAGGCAGGTTTTGCCCATATGCCTGGCCAGTAGGGCCTGACCCACGGTATTATTTATCTTATGCGCGCCGGTATGAGCCAGATCCTCTCTTTTCAGCCACAGATCAAAGCCCAGATCGCCGGACAGGTTTGCGCACCTGCATATGGGGGTGGGCCTGCCCACAAATTCCGTGAACACCCCGTCCAGATCCCTGTTGAATACTGGATCGTCCATGATGTCCTGCATGGCTTCTTCAAGCTCCCTCAGGGGAGGAACCAGAAGTTCAGGAACAAATTGTCCCCCGAATTCACCAAAATATCCTTTTTTCATTTTTATCTCCTGATAATATTTAGTACGCGCATGATTCTCTGCCTGCTCTTCACACCTGGACTGCTTTCAACACCGGAGTTGAGATCAAGACCGGCCGCGCCGGAATTCAGGACTCCTGCTATATTGTCAGGGCCAAGACCGCCTGCCAGAAGATAGGGCCTTGGGCTTGCCGCCTGTTTCAACCAGGGGCTGGCTATGCTTCTTCCGTGGCCTCCCATGTTTTTACCGGCGTCAAAGAGAAAATACCTGCATACATGCCTGAATGCATCGAGTTCAGCCATAAAATCCTGGACCAGTTCAAAACGTTCCGGCCAGAACGTTCTGATCACCCTGTGGGCGCCGCCCATCAGGTCACAGGTTTCCCGGTCCTGCCCTCCGTGAAGCTGGATCAGGTCCAGCCCGGCCATGTCGATTGTCTTGAGTATTTCTTCTGGTTTATGCTCAACAAAAACTCCGACCCTGAGTTCATCTTTCTTTTCCCAGGAGCCCACAAGCTTTGGGCTGACATGCCTGGGACTTGAAGGATGAAATATAAAGCCGGTCAGATCAATGCCCTGATCCCGGCAAAACTTCAAATCCTCCAGGCTGGTCAGTCCACAGACCTTGATCAGCAGCCTGCTCATATTTTCAGCTCCCTTAACCTTGCCTCAGGATCACCTGAAGACATGATGCTGGTGCCGATAAGAAAGGCATCAAACCCTGAGCTGTATAATTCATCCACCTGAGATTTATTTTCTATTCCGCTGGCGCAGATCCAGGTTTCATTTTTGTGTTTTTCTTTGATCAATTTCCTGGAAACATCCAGATTCACACTAAGCGTGTCCAGATCCCTGTTGTTGACAAGTATGGTTCTGGCCCCGGATTTCCTGGCTGTCTCCAATTCCTCTCGGCTGAATATTTCCACTACTGGCTCCAGGTCATATCCAAGGCTCATTTCTACAAGCCTCATTAAGAGCCCCTGTTCCTGGAAAATTCTGACAATGAGCAAAACAGCCGAAGCCATTGTCGCGGCTGTCTCTATTATCTGCAGAGGATGAAACACAAAATCCTTGCGCAGCACAGGCAGACCATTTCCGGCAAAAATATCCACAAAACTGATGGCGCCCTGAAAATACCTTTTTTCCGTAAGCACGGAAAAAGCGTCTGCCCCACCTCTGACAAACATTTCCGCCGCCTCATGGGGAAATATTCCGGAATTTATGACTCCCCTGGACGGCGAGGCCCTTTTATATTCAGCGATTACGCGGGGCCCGGACCTGGTCAGGGCCTGCCTCAGTCCTGGCCTCGGCCCCTGGTAAGGAAGGGGAAGCCCTGTCCCGGCTTCAAGTTGTTTCAACAGGTTGATCTCTTCCTGTTTGGACTTGACGAATTCTTCAATCATCCGGCTTTTCATATCAGCAGACCTTTAAATTCTGAAGCCCGGACCTGACAATATCTCTGGCCAGAAGCATGCATTTTCTTAAATTTTTGCCGGGCTCAATCAGGTGGAGACCAAGGCCCAGATTCAGGGCAACCATGTCCTGCATGGCTTCTTTGCCCGCACCGCGCAGAATTTCTTTCTGCCTCAACAGTGCTTCCTCCTTGTTTCTGCAGACCATTGCTTCGGGAAGACATGCGGGAAACCCGAATTCTGAAGGATCGATTATCTCCTCTTTCAGACTGCCCTCGTGAACAAAAATCACCCTGTTGTTCCCGCATGGAGAAAGCTCATCAAAACCACCGGACCCATGGACAACAGCCGCTGACACTACATTATTCTTGACCAGGACATCAGCCATTATGGGCATGAAAGATGTGCAGGGAACCCCCAGGACCTGGTGAGTGGGCCTGGCTGGGTTGAGAAGAGGCCCCATCAGATTGAATATGCTTCTTATGCCCAGCTCTTTCCGGAGAGGGGCGATTTGCGCAAAACTTGGATGAAAATGCGGCGCAAAGAGAAAGGCAAAGTTTGTCCTGGCCAGTTCAGGTTCAACCTTTAAAGGGTCATCCAGAAGAGGCAGCCCCAGAGCCTCAACCACATCAGCGCTGCCGCTTGAACTGGACACTGCCCGGTTGCCGTGCTTGACCACCTTTACGCCAAGATCAGCCAGAAAAAAAGCCACTGCTGTTGAACAGTTGAAGCTGCTCCTCCCGTCACCTCCAGTCCCGCAGGTATCGATGCGAATTCCTCTGACATTGTCAACCAGCCGGGCCTTTTCCAGGGCCACGCTTACAGCGGCTCCAAGTTCATCACCTGTCTCGCCTTTGAACCTCAGACCAAGAAGCAGAGCCCCGCTCTGGGCTCCGGTCAAGCCGCCTTCAAACAAAGCCCTGAAAATATCCCTGCTTTCGTGGTAATCAAGGTTCTGTTTATCACATATCTTATTCAATGATTTCTGGATATTCATGAGGTTTCCTCTGTTATAAGATCTATTGTTTTACACCGGCCATAATTATGAAGTTTTCAACAATCCTGGGCCCCATGGGAGTGAGTATTGATTCAGGGTGAAACTGTACTCCTATCCATGGCCGGTCAACAAATTCAAGGCCCATAACCTCGTTCTCTTCAGTTCTGGCTGTTACCTTGAAGCTGAGATTGTTTTCATGCTCAACCACCAGTGAATGGTACCTGCAGACTTCAAGGGGATTTGAAACATTGTTGTATACCCCGGTCTGATCATGGTAAACCATACTGGTTTTGCCATGCATTATCCTGTCGGCAACCCGGACTTCAGCCCCGGCAAAATACCCCAAAATCTGATGACCAAGGCAGACCCCCAAAACAGGAACCTCCGATCCCAGCCTGTTCAGAAGCCCAAGACACAGACCCGCGTTTTCAGGCCTGCCTGGACCCGGAGAAATGACTACCGCCTCCAGGTTGCCTTCAAGGGCTTCAAATATAAAGGAGTCGCTGTTTCTAACAACAACCGGTTCCACGCCCATTTTTTGAAGCACCTGAACCAGGTTGAAAGTAAAGGAATCATAGTTGTCTATGAGCAAAATCATCAGTGCCTCCTGTACTGGTCAGGGCTTTGCGGATAGCCTTGGCTTTGTTTGAGCATTCCTGCCATTCTTTTTCAGGTACCGAATCAAAAACAACCCCTGCGCCTGCCTGCCACTCAATCCTGCCGTCTCTTATCCACAGACTCCTGATGGTAATACCGGTATCCATGTTCACCGCTCCTTGATCCAGGCCGATCCAGCCGATGGCTCCGGCATAGGGGCCGCGCTGAATTTCCTCCATCTCTCCGATTAATTCCATGGCTCTGATTTTCGGAGCTCCTGAAACCGTTCCTGCTGGAAAAGAAGCCTTAAGTATATCGATCACATCCATATCCTGCTTCAGTCTGGCTGACAGATATGATGTCAGGTGCATGACATGAGAAAAGCGCTCCACCTGCATGAACTTATCCACTTCAACACTGCCGGCCTCTGCTATTCTGCCCAGATCATTGCGTCCCAGGTCCACAAGCATAACGTGTTCCGCCCGCTCCTTTTCGTCTCTCAACAGTTCATCCGCCAGAAGCTGATCCTCTTTCTCGGTAACACCCCGGGGTCTTGTTCCGGCAATGGGCCTGAGCTGCAACACATTCTGCCCGCATTTGACCATGAGTTCCGGGGAAGAACCCATAAGAGTAATGTCCTGAAGCTTGAGGAAAAAAGTGTACGGAGAAGGATTAATCCTGCGAAGATGACGGTACACAAGAAAGGGATCGCCTTTAAAGGACGCCTGAAAACGCGTGGAGAGAACTACCTGGATAGCCTCTCCCTGCCTGATGAGCTCTTTGGTTTTTCTGACCCAGTCATGATATTTTTCCTGATCAGGCAGAGTGGTGATCTTTCCGATATTGAACTCTGATCTGGCCCTGGATGGTTTGGACTTGGGAAGGGAGGCGTCATTGTCCAGACAAAGGTAATAGCAATGGTAGTGAAGATGATCAAAAAGCAGCATCCTTCCAGGCAGCACAAGCTGGGCTTCCGCCCCTCCGGGTGGAAGGAGATCAGCAAGACTGGGCTCAAGAAGACCGCTCACCCCGTAGCCCAGATAACCATAAATGGCCCTGGTCATGGGTGGAAGATCAAAGCCGGCTTCAGGCTCAATTTCCAGTTCGCCCAACAACCGGCGAAGACCGGAAGTAAATTCCATGCCCTCCAGTTCCCTGACTTTATCCAGACGATGATCCAGCACCTTTATAGCAAGTTTTCCATCTCTGCATTCCAGCTGCATCCTGAAATCCCAGGCCAGCAGGCTGTAGCGTCCAAGCCTGCCGTCAACCTCGGAGCTCTCCAGCAGGATTCCCTTTTCTCTGCCTACAAACCCCAGATACAGTGACACCGGGGTTTGCGTGTCCGCGGGCAGACAGACTGCCTTTTGTTTAAGTCTGATCATGCAATGTTCTCCTTTTTCTCCTTACACAATTGCCATAAAAAAGGCCGCAGCCTCCACGGGGAGGATACGGCCTTACATTCCTGCTGAACATCTTTCCCAAGACAATGCTATCCTCCCCGTTTCTTCTCATTGCGCCACCACCAGAGGGCCTTATCCTGCAAGAGCTCCAGTTCTCCGGCAGCGCTCAGGTTAAGAAAAGACTTGAAGCGTCGGATCATCTGACCGGTATAAGGATTATCCTCAGCCAGGGAAGAAAAGAGAAAAGCGTCTTCATTGAGCATCTTCCGGGCTGAGTCGACTCTGCGCCTGAAGGATGGAGTAGCGTACTTTTCCAGATCAAGATTACCGGGCAGACTGGCAAAATAGGAAACAGTGGTCACAAAATTCAGGCTCTGGATGCAGGCCATGGCCTGATCATGTTCATGGGCGCTGGTAATAAAGGTCAGCATGCCTGATCTTTTAAATAATTCTTCAGCCATCGTTATTTGAGAAGAGCTGATATTTCTTCCGGGACACAAAGCAACTTTAAGCTCATCATCAATGTCAGGTTCAGGGCCGAAAAGGGGGTGTGTGCCAAGTACTGGACCTGGATATGACCTTTCCATGATCATGAGCGGGGAAACCTTGACTGAGCAGATATCTGCAAGGATCGCCCCTGACGGCATTTTGGGAGCAACATCATCCACCACAGTGCTGAAAACTGAAATGGGCACAGCCAGAAAAACAAAAACGGCTGGAGAGAGCAGAGCTTCAAGCTCCTCATCAGGCAAAGGCCGGTCAAGACAGATTATCTCCGCACCGGCCATGGCAAAGCTTTTCTCCAGCATCCTCCCCATGCGGCCGCGCCCCCCGACTATGACGATTTTACTCATTTCCGGAAACATTATTGGCCTTTCTTATCTTTTTCCACTCATCCCAGAACCCTGGAAATGACTTGTTCACACATCCCGGATTATCCAGAACAGCCTTAATCCCTGCGAGCTCATATAAAGAGAGGCTCATGGCCATGCGATGATCATCGTATGTGGAAAACTCAATTTTCCTGCCTGCCTCTGTTCCGGATGGATCAATTACAAGTCCGTCTTCCAGGAGTTCACAATTACATCCGGTTCTGGATATTTCATTAAAGACGCCGCTCAAGCGATCACTTTCCTTTATTTTAAGGTGAGCAACATTGCATATCCTGGTTCTGCCCCGGGCCAAGGAGGCCAGAACCGCTACCGTCGGCACCAGATCGGGACTGGAACCCATATCCAGATCAACTCCTTTGAGACCCGCCCCTTGAACCAGAATTTCCTTATCTTTTATGATTACTTCGGCCCCCATCTGGGCAAGAATATCCAGAATGGCCCTGTCGCCCTGCCGGGAATCAGGATTCAGCCCCCTGACCAGGACCGGCTTTTGACCAACTGCCCCGGCAGCCAGAAGATATGAGGCGTTACTAAAATCCCCTTCAACCTGATAATCCCTGGCCGGAAATATCATGGGGCTGACTTTGAATCTCGCCATTCCGGGTTCAACCTGCCTGATCTCTGAAGGCTTTACCGGTTTCCAGCTGCTGTTTTCAGAAATATGAATCTCCGGCACACATCCGAATTCCTCCATAACCTGAAGGGTAAGATTGACATATGGCCAGGAAACAACCTTTTGTCCGGAAATATTGATGGTAACGATGTCCCCGGCCATGGTGGAAGCCAGAAGAATGCCGGACAAATACTGGCTGCTGTCGTCCAGGGAAATGTTTATTTCACCTCCGGGCAAACCCTGGGAACTTATAACCAGCGGCGGGCATCCGTCCAGGCCCAGGTAATGAAACCTTACGCCTTGGGGTGTCAGGGCATGATCAAGACTTTTAACCGGCCTCTGATGCATTCGGCCTCGTCCTGAAATCTCAAACTCACCTCTTCCTGCCGCCACAATTGCGGCCACAAGCCTGCATGTTGTTCCTGATTCCCCGACATCCAGCCTGACTCTTTTGCCCGGAAGGGCAGAGATTTTCCCGCCAAGTCCCGTGACCATCAAATCAGATCCTGACTCGGCAATTTCAGCTCCCATGGCCTGCAGACACATCCTGGTATGTTTCAGGTCATCGCTGACAAGGATATTTCCAAGTCTGGATATCCCCCTGGCCAGTCCTGCAACCAGCAGAGCCCGGTGGGACATGGACTTGGAGGAAGGAGCCTTGAGGATTACCGGATCAATGTTGTCTTTCATGGTTATCTTCCAGCTGTTGTTTTATTCAGGAAGTTCAAGGTTAATAAAATCATGCCGGCAGGCAGCTCAAGACATATCTGCATCCAGCTGCTAACCCTGTACACAAAGCTAAAATCCCCGGACCGACCTTTTGCTTAACCGCTTCATTCATTAGCTGATTCACCGATTCACTGATTTACCGACTCACCGATTTACCGACTCACCGATTTACCGACTCACCGATTTACCGACTCACCGATTTACCGACTCACCGATTCACTGATTTACCGATTTACTGATTCACTGATTTACCGATTTACTGATTCACTGATTTACCGATTTACCGACTCACCGATTTACCGATTTACTGATTCACTGATCTGCGGGCCATGCGGATAGCTGCCCAGGATCCTCAGAAAATGACAGCTCTCTCTCAATTCCTTAAGTACATCAGTATATTCTTCAGAGGTAAGATCGCATTCCACGTCTGTGAAAAACACATACCTCCACTTTTCCAGCCTCATGGGTCTCGATTCAAGCTTTTTCATATTAATTCCCTTTCTGGACAGCACATTCAGGGCCGTGACCAGAGAACCGGGCTTATCCATGACTGTGAACAGCAAAGAGGTTTTTTCCCGGTTTCCTGCCTCTGGAGGGGAACTGCCTATTACCAGAAACCTTGTCCAGTTGTCTGGAACATCTTCCAGACCCTGTTCAAATACATCAAGATGAAATATCCCGGCCAGTTTTTTATGGCCCAGAGCTGCGGTTCCTTTTTCCCCTGCGGCCCGTCTTGCCGCTGAAGCTGTGCTGTCATCAGGGATTATGGCGATACCTGGAAGATTGGTTTTAAGCCAGACGGAACACTGCTGCAATGCCTGGGGATGGGAGTAAACCTTTTTAATGTCTGAAAGCTTTTTTTCCTGAGTGAGCAGAGCGTGACTGATACGGCAGAATACCTCGGCATGGATGAATACCTCAAATTTGAGAAAAAGATCCAGGCTCTGACCCACGCTGCCCTGAAGAGAATTTTCAAGGGGAATTATGCCAAGCTCGGCTTCTCTGTTGTCCACGGCTCTGAATACATCTTCCAGGCTGTTTTTTGAGAAAAAATCAGCACTCTGGCCCAGGTATTCAACCCCGGCAAAAAAGGAAAAGGTTCCTTCCGGACCCAGGTAAACTACCCTCTGTTTCTGCTGAAGGCTTCTTGATGATGAAAAAATCTCTCTGTAGATAGCTCTGAGGTGCTCTTCAGGAATAGGGCCTTTGTTTTTTGCCGCCAGCCCGTTCATTACTTCCTTTTCCCGGAACGGTTTGAAAACACTGTCCATGGAACGGGATTTTATCCGGCCCACCTTCAGGCTGAGAACGGCGCGCCTGTTCAGAAGATCAAGCATGCTTTCATCAATATCACTTATCTGTTCCCGGATATCTTGTAGACTTTGTTCCTGATTCATGTCTATTCTTCCCTGATTTCTTCCTGGATGCGCATTCCAAAATGTCTCCCTGCCTGATCCGGTCTGCACAGAACCTCATCTCCGACTTTGAGCTTGACCACACTGACCGGCTTTCCATCCCTGTTTACCAGCCTGATGGTTTCAGCGTTCTGCAGAATCACGCTTCCCCTGTTACCCTCAAACTCTGCGGTAATAAGAAGCATCGGCCTTATCTCTGTCTTGATCCGGCCCACAACCGCAGAAAAACTGCTGCCGTCACTGGCAGCAATCAGAACTTCATTACCTGGAGACAACTCCTCAAGATAGGTTGTTTTGTCCTGGGGAAGGCACGCGTAGGAATGAACCGCTCCGGCGTTAATCCTGAAGGGTCTGGCAGCCACATAAGGATTTGACTCTGTTTCAGCGTTGACAAGGAAAGTAAAAGCGCTTGAATTGCCCACAAGCATCCCCTGACCGGTGTCAAGCAGAGAAATGGTGTCCACACATACCCTGTGACCGAGGCCAATGGGTGAAATTTCAGTTATTTTCCCGGGAACAAGATCAATCTTTCCCTGATCCTGTTTAATCTTTTTAACCATTTGTTTAAGGTCCTGAGAGCTTCCCTGGTCAACAACCACAAAGCTTACCCCTTTTTCAAGGATTCCAAGGGCGGTTTCCAGGCTGGAAAGAGAGTCAACCTCCATGCCTATGTCCGAAACCTGAGCCAGGATATTTTCCACAGGGATTATTTCCACGTCCCTGGAAAGCACAACCCTCCTGCCGGATTTCACCACATCCACCACTGCCTTTTCATCATCCTTGCTGCTGATGCTCATAAAACTGAATTCATCAACATCCAGAACTTCTGTTCTGCCAAGAACCGATATCTTTTCCAGATCTTTTTTTTCAGCCAGAATGGAGTCAACTCCTGATTCCAGAGCCAGAGTGACCATTTGCTTGTCAAAGGGAACAGCTTTGAAAAATATTTTTTTCTTCATATTTGATCCGGTCTGTATGTTCCAGATATGTTGCAGACAAAAAAAGCCGGCAAAAGGACTTAGCCCTTTGCCAGCATTTCCATGGCTTCATCGATCTCAACATCATTATGCACAACTTCGCACAATATTTTTATTATCAAGGATGGATTGTCGTGCTGGAAAATATTCCGGCCTATGGACAGTCCAGCCCCTCCGGCAGCTACAGCATCGTGAACCATCTGTATCAGATCCCTGCCATTATCAAGCTTGGGCCCCCCGGCAATAACCACCGGAATGCAGCACGATTCCACAACTTTGGAAAAACTGTCCATTTCACCCGTATACGGAACCTTGACCACATCAGCCCCAAGCTCTTCTCCAACCCGGGCGCAATGACTGACAACATCCATATCATATTCATTCCTTACCTTGGGCCCTCTGGCGTAAACCATGGCCAGAAGGGGCATGCCCCATTCATTGGCCTTGGAAGCCACCGCACCCAGATCTCTTAACATATCCCTCTCGGTTTCATCTCCAAGATTAACATGAACCGAAACAGCGTCAGCTCCAAGCTTGATTCCGTCTTCAACTGTGGCCACAAGGGTCTTGGCGTTGGGAAAGGGTGAAATGGATGTGCTGGCTGACAGATGAACAATCAGTCCGACATCGCTTCCCTCGCCTCTGTGGCCGCATCTGGCCAGACCCTTATGCATGACTACAGCGTTGGCTCCTCCCTCGGCAATTTTTCCCACTGTTGCCCTGAGATCAGCCAGGCCATAGATGGGACCAACGGTTACCCCATGATCAAGGGGCACAATAATTGTTCTGCCGGTGTTGCGGTTGAAGATTCTTTCCAGTCTGATGGCTTTTCCTAAATGCATCTTTTTTTCCTCCCTGGTTTTCCGGCCCAGGACTTGCGGCGACCCGGTTCTCTGAAACAAAAAAGGGCCGCCGGCTTATGCCTGCGGCCCTTTGGATTGTGAGTTTAAAACTGTTGCTGTTAGACTAAACCTCTCCCTCCAGACCACAGGCCCTGTTAAAATAAAAATACCAAAAATAAAAATTGATACAGGTGTGGTTGAGGGAATTATCTAACATGTGAGTAGGAATAATTTATTAATTTTGCCTTTGTCAACAAAAATTTTCAAAAAACTGATATTTTTTTCTGGGCGATTTCAATTTATTTACCGCTCACACGCCCGCCCCAGAACCCCGTGGGCCAAGCGGATATGGGGGATATCCTTCCAGGAGAGGCCCAGAAGTTCAGTTCCGCAAGCATCAACCCTCACAGGGTCGAATCCGGCTACGATCCTGTTCACGGGAGGATCGCAGGTGCTGCCCCCCAGATGGTATTCGGCCATGCCCAATGTGGCGTCAATGATTGACAAATCGGGTTTCCGGTAAAGGTTCAGTTCAAAAATGGATCTGTGCATCTGGCCATGAAAGAAAGACTTTTTCCAGCTTCCCCCCTGCTGGTAGTATTTCGGGGGAGCAATCCCCAGCATGTTTTTCATGGCCAGGGTGACCCGGGCCAGAGAATGTTTCTTGAGAACAGGCACGGAAATAAGAAAACCCTTGAGTGCGATCCTGGGCAGATAGATTTCCGGCAGCACCTTGCATTGGGGATTTCTAAGCCTGGTTAAAGGTTCCTGATTAAGATCAACGAGTTCCAGGCCATGCTCTGCTGCCAGATCCAGGTAGCCAAGCTGCTGGAATACCTGACTTGTATCAAGATCAGCATCCCCGCACCCATCGGCAACAATCAGTCTGGCCTTTGAATACTTCCGGATGTATCCTACAAGAGCGCTGATCATATCCGGAGATGTTGTGACTGGAAATGGAGTTGAATTAACCAGGTTGGGTTTGATTATGATCAGCTTGCGCTTTTTGATAACACTGCCCGCTGAAATACCGTCAAGACACGCCTGAAGAGAATCTTGATAGCTGGTGAACTTCTCAACTGAAAAACTCTTTTCATGACTCATGAATACCGCCCTGTTCTGTTAACCGGTAAAACAAAACATATCTTGAATTTTCCCTCAGAGATAAATTTCATACATCTTGCTGTAACCTGTTAAACTTGTTGGCAATAAATATTTTATAAAATCGTCTTCACGGATATAATTGTTTAAGATAAATCTGATACGCTTTTGTCATCAGAATAATCTAGGATCAGACTACAAAAATTTCCGGCCGCAGGCAACATGAGCTCATTGGCAGTTCATCGCAGTAAAGCTTCTTTTTTAAATCATTACAGCTGATTATTTTGAGAAGCAAAGCCTTGGAGCCAACTATGGATGGATATTTTCATGCTACGGACTGACAAAAATCTCCGGTCCGCAGATAGCCGGATATTTCAGGGATGCGGCCGATGTCGGAGATATCTCAACCTGGTCTATTTCCTTTACCATTGCGGGCGTTTCCTGTATATTCGCAGCGTCAGTCTCTTTGCTGCTCAAAGCATCAACTAAGTAGCATTTCATCAACAAGGAGAAGTCAATGAATAGTGAAGCCGTCAGGTTTTTAGCCACTGTAGAGCCATTTGACCTTCTTTCCGAGGATGAACTAGGGAAAACAGCACAAAATTTAAGCCAAAGCAGCTATCCATCCGGAAGGATCCTTTTTGTTCAAAACAAGTCCATCTTGAACCATGTCTATATAATTGCCCAGGGCAAAGTGGAAAAATACATTGAGGGAGAGAACCGGAAAGATTTAAGCGAGGTTCTTGAAGAAAAAAGCATTTACGGGGGCCTGTCAACCCTTTTCAACAGAAGCCTTTCCATACGCACGGTAATAACCCTCGAGAAGACAACACTTTATTCTCTGTCCAGAGTACATTTTCTTGATCTCTGTTCCCGTTATCCCGAATTTATTCAGTACTTCACGGCACAGTTCAGCAGTCAGATGCTGCAGCGGCCCTATATGACCCTTATTGCCAGAACCGCGGGCACCGATGAATCAACCGCTTCTCCGGGCTTTCTCAACCTTTACCTGCAGGATATTTTCTCCAGGGAATTCGCCTCATGTTCTGAAGATCTGAACATACAGGATGCAGCAAAAATCATGAGCAGCAAGAAAAGGAGCTCAATCGTGGTCATGAATTCCCAGGGGCAAAGTGTGGGTCTGCTCACGGACAATGATCTGCGAAGCAAGGTTGTAAGCAGAAACTACCCTGTTAATAAACCGGTCAGGGATATCACCTCCAGGCCTCTTATCACCCTGTCCGCCAAGGCTCAGGTTTTTGAGGCCATCATGAAAATGATGAAACACAATATCAAACACCTGGTGATAACAGATGACTCTGCAAACATTCTGGGCATTGCCACAGAACAGGACCTGCTTCTGGCCCAGGGAAAGTCTCCTGTCTATTTAATGCGGGAAATTCTACTGGCTGGAGGAATATCTGACCTCAAGGCCAGATACAGGCAATTGCCCGGACTGATAAAATCTTTAATGGACAGTGGAGCCAGGGCTGGAGATCTGAACCGGATCATTACTGAAATCTCCGATGCCATCCTGAAAAAAATTTCCGAATTTGCATTGGAACAGGCTGGAAAGCCTCCAGCGCGTTTCGCTTTCATGATCATGGGCAGCGAAGGCCGCATGGAGCAGACCCTGAAAACCGACCAGGACAACGCTATAGTCTATGCTGATGTGGAGGCGGATCTGGAAAAAGAGGCCCAAAAATACTTTTTACAGCTAGGAGATAAAATCTGCACAATGCTGGATCAGGTGGGGTATTCATTCTGCAGGTTCAAGATTATGGCCAACAATCTCAAATGGTGTCAGCCTTTGAGTGTCTGGCAGAAATACTTCTGGAACTGGATCCACAACGCGGAGCCGGTTGATCTGCTGCATTCCAGTATTTTCTTCGATTTCAGGACCGGCTACGGCGACAATGACCTGATTGATGGACTGAGAAACTACCTGTTCCAGACCCTTGGGGACTGGCTGGGTTTTTTCCGTCATTTGGCGGAAAATTCCCTGCGCTTCAAACCCCCTCTGGATTTTTTCGGAAATCTGGTGCTTAAAACAACAAAGGACAGAAAAAATTACCTGGATATTAAAAAACCCATGCAGATCATGGTGGACTTTGCCAGGGTTTATGCCCTTAAGCACAGAATATCTGACACCAATACTCTGAGCAGACTGGAAAAACTGGGCCAGCTTGGAGTTCTGGATAAAAAGGATTATCAGGAGCTCGCCCACGCATACGGATTTATGATGCTGATCAGGCTTTCGCATCAGATTGAAATGATGGTGGAAGAGGGCAGACCTGCGGATAACCTTATCCTGCCCAAAGAACTGACTTATATCCACAGGCAAAGCCTGAAAGAGGCATTCAAAGGGATCAGGAACGCCCAGGGCAGAATGCGCATGGATCTGACTCAGGATATCGGCATTACCTGATCCCTTGATGATATTTAATCAGTTCTGTAACCGCTTGTGTATACCTATATTTACTTATCCCAGGGCTCCCACGCTCAGAAGTATCAGCCATAAAACACTGAACCCTAAAACCAGAATCAACCAGATATCTTCAGCTTTCATTATTTTATACCTCCTCTTAGGTCACTTCTTCGACCACGATATTGGACTCGGTTTCGGCTCTCCTGATCTGTTCATCTGTAATGGTGGCCATTTCCGCCTTGAAGCAGAGGGCCCACATCATGACGATGCCAACCATCCACCAGGCTATCTGCCAGGACCAGAGCGACGGGAACCCGGCAAAGGAAAACAGACCATAATTGCCCAGGATGCAAAGGGGGCCTATTGCAAAGATATACCAAAAAGGCACGATTATCTTCATTGAATTGCGCCAGGTGCGTCCCCTGGGACCGGGCTGTTCAATGCTGTCCAGCCAGGAACGGACTTCCTTCTGTCTGTTGATGGTTTCCTGATTGTCTCTGGCTCCCAGGAAACGGCACAGATAGGCAACTATAAGGCCGCTGCCCGTACCCCAGGCTGCGCTGTGAATGGTCAGGGGATTGGGGAAGACGTGGTAGGTCAGAAAGACGACTGCCAATCCCACGAGTATGCCCAGGAAGGTGCCTATGGAAGGCCAGCGGAAACCCCAGAGGGTACCCAGAAGAGGAATATACATTACAAAACCCAGAGCAGTGGCCAGAGCGCCAAGGATGACTATGGCCGCTGTTGAGTGAAGCCCCACCAGAAGAGCAAGAATGGTCAAAATGGTGACAAACAGGCGGTTGAACCATATCTGTTCAGCATGGCTGCCTTTTTTCTTACGTATCTTCAACCACCATACATCCCTCAAGAGCATGGACCCGGCTGTGCCGATGTAAGGAGCTGCAGTTGAATGCATGGCCGCTATAATACCGATAAAGCAGATGCCAAGGACAAAAGGCGGCAGGAACTTGGCCATGAGAATGGGCACCACGTCCCTGTCCGAGGCTGGTTCAATAAGGCCCTGCATGTCCAGAATCTGCGCGCCCAGACCCTGGAAGGCGGTAAAAAAGAACAGGGCAAAGCCCACCACAAAAGTGGACATGAAGACCTGCTGCCAGGCAAAGGGTTTAGGATTCTTATTGGAAAACTGCCACATGGTAAAGGCCGGAGAGGACTGAATGCCCATCAGGGCAAACAGGTAGGTCAGGATCATCAGTGTAGTCCATATTTGCTCGCCAACGGTAAACTCAATTATAGAAGGTACCTGCAGATAACTTTCAGGCATTCCTGCCACCTGCTGACTGAGTGCGGACCAGCCCCCGAAATGGATCAGGACATAGATGCCAATTAGAATGATGGAAAATACCAGCAGAATGAACTGAATTACTCCTACCCAGGTACTGGCCCTGAGTCCGCCTGTGACCACATAGAACCAGACAATAAAGGCCATGAGAATGGCCCCCCAGGACAGGGGAAATCCGGTAACCCAGTGGAACAAAGCGCCGGCGGCAATAAGCTGGACCGCGGAGTAGAAAACACCGTACAGTATCGCGGTTATGACCACCAGCGAGCGCACGTTCTCATTGTTGTAGTAATAGGCATACATGTCGCCGGGGGTGACAAAGCCGTACCTCTTGCCCATGAGCCAGGTTCGCTTGGCGAAAAAACTCCCGGTTATAGGTATGGTCAGCACATAAAACGAAGCAAAGGCATAAGCCAGCCCATATTTCCAGATGAGTCCCGGATGTCCGACAGTTGTCCATCCGCTGAAGGATGCTGCTGTGGCGGCCATTAGGAAGGCGATCATGGGAATTTGCCTCCCGCCTATTGAATAGCCGTAAGAGGTTTTCTCGGTAAAATAACCTCTTAAGCCCCAATAGAAGCAGTAGACAACATACAAGGCCAGAAAGATCCAAACCCATGTCGTGTCAATATCCATCCTTCAAACCTCCCGAGTTATAAGAACCAAATCCACATATCTATCCTAAACATTACCCTCCCCATCTCCTGACACAGGCGACCCTGCAAAGATCCTTAAGGTTCCAGGAGGTTGCGTCCTGCATCTTGTGAATCAGAAATAAAAACAGGTAGGCTGTCTGCAGGGAGTCGGTTAAGGCATTGTGTTCTTCAAACAGAGGCAGATTATATTCCTGGCTTAACTTTTTCAGATTGTAGGAAATTTCCGTATTGCAGCATTCAAGTGAACCAACCCATTGTCTATCCTGGTAAACACGGGCCAGACGCATGGTGTCTATACAGAGGTTGTAAAGCCTTCCTCCGAAGCGTTCCTCCAGTGCCCGGTTGATAATCTTCATGTCCAGATTGATATTATGACCGATAATCAATGAGTTGCCGCAATAGTCAAGCAGGGCCAGAAGACCTTCTTCAAGGGGAGGAGCCTTGCTTGCCTGTGACGGCGTTATTCTGTGGATCAATGTGCTTTGCTTTGGCACTTCTTTGGAAGGGCATACGCAGAAATAAAAACTGTCTTTTATATCAATGCGCATCTCGCGGATGCGAACAGCCCCTATGGAAACGATTTCATCCTTTTTTACCTCCAGTCCGGTCAACTCTGTGTCCAGGACTACAAAATCGTATCTTTTCAAGGGATTGCTCTGATCTAGCCTGGAAAAATATTCCTTGCTCTGAATAAGCAAAGGATGCGCAGGTCTGGCCTTTGAAGGACTGAAGGGCCAGGAACCGCGTGATAATAAACTGGATGAAATAACCGCCAATGAAAACATGCAGTCAACTCTTTAAGTTATGATGTCCGGTAAAAGCTTAAAACTTGATAAAAAATATGCTCATTTTCCAGAGAAGAAAAAAAGAATTACAGAGGCAAACAGGAGAGTCAGGTGTGCGAATTTTTATGATATGTTATTACATACAAGGATTTCTTGACAATATACAGGCATTATCCACATCATTTCCATGAATGGTAAATTTGCTTCCATGAATGGTCGCCTGCATGCCACAAAAAAAGGGACTCATTAATGAGTCCCTTTTTTTGTGCCTTTGGAGGCAGGATAAGAATTGTTCCGGCGGCGACCTACTTTCCCAGGGGTTGACCCCAAGTATCATCGGCGCTG
>PXDF01000106.1 GCA_003566455.1 Desulfonatronovibrio sp. | reverse complement strand
CCACCACGAGAGATTTTATACCGAGCACGTTCATTATGACCGGAACAATCCATTCAATCAAATCCTTGGCACAGCACTGGATATTCTCATCCTGACCACTTCCAACCCCCATCTGACAGCCCAGGCCCGAAACCTGGCCCTGTTCTTTGAAGATGTCGACAAGATCAATGCTGCAGAGGTTACTTTCACTCGGCTTCAATATACGAGGAACACTGAACGCTACCGCCGCGCAGTCCAGCTGGCCAGGCTGATCATACTGAATTACTGCCCCGATGTTCGCAGCGGTGGCGAGGATGTGCTGGCCATTCTCTTTGATATGAACGATCTTTTTGAACGTTACGTATATGCCCAGCTTAAGCGAGCTGAAGCCATGAATTCAGAACAAGAAGTTTTCTTTAAAGCCCAGGTTCGACAGCCTTTCTGGAGGACTGAAAGGATTCGGAAACATATCAGGCCTGATATCATTGCTGAAATTGGCCACGGCCAAAAGCAGAAACGGGTCGTCATCGATACCAAATGGAAAATTCCCAGAGACAGGAGGCCTGCAGATACTGACCTGCATCAAATGTACGCCTACAATATTCAGTTCGGCGCAAAACAGAGCTTTCTCCTCTATCCAAGAACATCCGGTGCCTGTGATGTCCAGGGTTGTTTTGAACAGCCGGTCCATTTCTCTGAAATTGGAGACAATTCCTGCGGTATGTGTTTTGTGGAACTGTTTGACAAGGAAGATAAACTGCTCGAGGAAAATATGGGAAACGAGATCATTGACCGTTTGCGGCAGATCTGACCGGAATCGTAAACAATTACATTAAGCTGGATTCAAAACCACAAGTTTTTCCCTTGTAATCCCCACAAAAAAATGGTTACTTGACCAGAATTTGATAAAACAAGGTTTTTTTAAAGGTTTTTCTGATGATACTCAGGGAACAGGGTGTTGTCATGGCGCAAGGGGCAACTTGAGTTATCTGATTTCTTTCGGAGGTACTTGATGGATATATCAACACTTGTATTATTGGTTGTCATATTTTTTTGCGTATTACTAATAATTAAGCCCGATTATTTTATTCCACAGACAGCATGTAAGGTGTGTGGCTCGATAAGGGTTTCGCGCGGCTTGTGTCATGATTGTGGTCACTACAACACGTTTAAAAGGAAATTTTTAGAATCAGGGACCGGAAAAGTTTTTAGACGTTTGTGGAATAATCAACTTGTTTTTATCTTTCTTGGTTTAGGTCTTTTTTTACTTTTTTCTCTAAGGACCTGCTTTCGATATTTAAATTGAGCTTCTAACCTAACCCTATAACATGGTTTGATTAAATGGACGATTATTTATGCTGAATCAGACGTTCTGAGGTGAAATAGATGTTACCAAGGAAAATCCAAAAAATTGTTTTTTTGTAGATCTTTAGAATAATACCCTTAGCAGAAATGGATTTAGCAAGTATTCAAAACCGCCGCATCCTATGCATAGATGGCGGAGGTATCCGAGGAACGTTTCCAGCCGCGTTACTGGCTGGAATGGAGAATCATCTACCAAATCCCATCGGGTCATATTTTGATCTGATTGCGGGAACCTCCACTGGCGGGATCTTGGCTCTGGGGCTGGGGATGGGCCTGAAAGCCAGCACAATTTTATCCCTCTATGAACAGGAAGGCCCAAAGATATTTGGTCAGCATCATGGGCCTGCAATAAATTTCATTCTGCGTAAGACCAGAGTGGCGAGATGGCTGGTTCATAGGAAATACAGCTCCGAAAATCTCAAATCTGCGCTTGCCGATCCTGAAGTCCTTGGGACAAAGCTTCTCGGTGAATCCAAAACGCGACTTGTTATTCCTGCCTGGAACCCTCATCTGCAAAAGGTCTATATTTTCAAGACAGCCCATCATGAAAGACTCAGGACTGACTACAAAACATCAGCAGTGGATGTTGCTTTGGCCACTGCAGCTGCCCCTACCTATTTTCAACAGCACATCACCAGAAATGATGTCTCCCTTCTTGATGGTGGAATCTGGGCCAATAACCCTATTGCTATAGCAGCAGTTGAGGCCATTACTCTGCTAGGATGGCCAGCGAAGCATCTGAACATAATGAGCTTGGGATGTCTTGAAGAAATGTATTCAATTCCAAAAAGTGGCGGTCTTGGGCAGTTGAGCATGAAGATCACCAACCTATTCATGAATGGTCAATCCCACGGTGCAAAGGGCATAGCCAAGTTGCTTACAGGAGATGGGCACGAACGAAAGGCCATATTCCGCATAACAGATAAAATCCAAAACGAGTACAAGCTGGATGATGTGAGAAAAATAAGGGAACTCAAAGGGCGTGGTTTTGCCAGGGCGCGAGAGGAATTTCCAAGGTTGGAAAAATATTTTTTTAAATGCCGGGCTGAATCTTTTGACCCAGTGTATAAACCTGACCGGAGTATTATATGAAGCTTGCTGGGCATTTTGATTCTTTTCTTCGGGACACGGTAAATCTGAATCAGACACGAATACACAGGCTGAATGAGCATGTTGACGCAGTTCAAAGTTTTCTTAAGAAAAGCAATTATGAACCACGTATCCGCAGATTTACAGCTCAAGGATCATGGGCGCATAAGACCATAATCAAGCCCCTGACAAACAAAGAGTTTGACGCTGACCTGGTCATGTTCTTAAGGTTTGTGGACGGATGGTCTGCATCGGACTATGTTGACGAGCTTTACCAAGTTTTCAAAAATTCAGGAATTTACAAAGAAAAGGCATCAAAGAATACCCGCTGCGTAACGCTGGATTACTCAGGTGATTTTCACCTTGATGTAGTGCCTTGCGTAGCCAGCGATACGGACGAAAACGTATGCAAGTATGAGGTCTGCAATTCCCGGGATAATAGATTTGAAGAGACCAAACCCGCAAAATACACTGCCTGGCTGGTGGAACGTAATTCCTGGACTGGAAAAAACAACCTGCGCAAAGTCACGCGTCTGGCCAAATACCTGCGGGATATAAAGGGACGTTTTTCAGTTAAATCCATTCTTCTTACCACTCTTTTGGGCAGTCAAATTCAAATAGATGATCAGGCTGATAAAGAAGGTCTTTTTGATGACTTGCCCACCGCCTTGATTACCATATTTGGTCGTTTGGATAATTATCTCCAGGATCATCCAAACATGCCTG
>PXDF01000240.1 GCA_003566455.1 Desulfonatronovibrio sp. | reverse complement strand
TCCAGGATTACGAAAAATACTGGAATACTGCTGCTGAAGAAGCTGAAGCCAGCTACGAACTGGACAGGGCGGATGAGGCCAGACAGCACGCAAAAAACGCGAAAAGCTTTGGTCAACATCTTAAAGGAATTACTGAACAATATCAGGTTTCTTACATTGAGCTGGATCAGGACTTGGCTGTGGACAAAGTGTGTGACATTTTTACCCAGATCAACAGTCGTGGCATCCGGCTGGATGTATTCGACTTGATCAATGCCTTATTAAAACCAAAAGGTCTGCAACTGAAACACATGTGGCGTGAAGCCCAGTCTCGCTTGGCATTCATTGAAACTGAAAAGATGAATGTTTATGTTTTGCAGGTTATGTCTGTTTTACTTCAGGCCTATTGCTCTCCTAAATATCTGTACTACTTGCTGCCTGGACAGGAAAAGCTTGTCAGAAAGCCAGGTGGTGAATATGCCAAAGAGGTTCTGATACCTGATATCGACGTCTTTAAGATGCGATGGGATCAGGCAGTTGAGGCCCTTGAGAAAGGTATTGGGCTCCTGAAGCATCCCAGTGAGTTTGGCGCTATTTCATATCAGTATTTCCCTTATGTTTCAATCCTTCCTGTGTTTTCAGCACTTCAGGCAAACTGCCGAAATCTGCATGTGAATCAGCGCCTTGATGCTCAGCGAAAAATTCGTCACTGGTACTGGGCTTCAGTCTTTACCAACCGCTACTCCGGTTCAGTTGAATCCACCAGTGCCCGCGATTATATTGACGTTAATGCCTGGATATCTGACGACAATGCTCGCCCCCCCATGTTGAAAGAGTTCCAGGACCGATTCCGTAACCTTGACCTGGATAAGGAAACCAAAAAGGGCTCATCTGTCTACAACGGAGTGTTCAATCTTTTTATCCTTCAGGGGGCAAGAGACTGGATGAGTGGAAATGTGCCACAGCATGGGGATCTGGATGACCATCATATTGTACCTTCTTCACGAGCAGTTGATGAATTGGAGGATATTAATGTTCATACGATCTTGAATCGGACCCCTTTGTCCGCAGAGACAAACCGCCACGTTATAAATAACAGGCTGCCTAATGAGTATATTCCGGAACTGATGGCCAACAGCAGTCAGGAACAGATCAGAAATATTTTTGAATCTCACTTTATCTCGCCTGCCGCATTAACCATCCTGCTACGAGATCCATTCGGAAAAAACGATTACGAGGAATTTATCACAGAAAGAAAACGTACAATCCTTGATGCCATTGAAGACCGGTTGATCAAGGGACGTATCGATTTGTCTCCAACACTGCGCAAGCTTGATCAAAGCCTTGAAGAAATTGAACTGAATATTAGAAATTGTATTGTCGATAGCCTGGGAGATGACCCGGAGCGCTTGCCGTCGCACATTATGCAAAAATTGACTGAAAAGATTCAAAGAGCCGCCAGAAAAGATGCGGCAATAGACCTTGAGAACTATCGAGGCCTTTCTTCCCGGCTGGAATTTGCTGATCTCCGTGAATTGCAGGACGTGATTGCTTCCAAGGCCACATGGTTTTATTTTGAACCAAGGTTCACCAATAAGGAGACAACAAATACAAAGTTTGCCCAGCTTGCTGAATTAAGAAACTGCATACGCCACAACCGAGGTGTCAGCGAGGTGACCCGCAAGGAGGGTGAAGCGTCAATCATCTGGTTCAGGCAGGTGCTACAGAAATGAGTTCTCACCTCTCACAGCGCGAACTTGAAGCCTATCTCTGGGGGGCGGCCAGGCTGCTCAGGGGGCTGGTGGATGCAGGAGATTACAAGCAGTATATTTTTCCGCTGCTCTTTTTCAAGCGCCTTTCAGATGTCTGGGATGAGGAGTACGCTGTTGCCCTGGCAGAAACCAGTGATCATAATTTTGCCAGAGTCACTGCTGATGACCGCTTTACCATCCCAGATGGAGCTCACTGGTCAGATGTTCGCTCAGTCTCACAAGATGTAGGCCGGGCTCTGCTCAATTCTTTCAGGGCCATAGAAACGGCCAATCCAGAGCGTCTGTCCGGCGTATTTGGAAATGCACCCTGGACCGACAAGGCCCATCTGCCTGACTCCACCCTGAAAAATCTTATTGAGCATTTTTCCAGGCATACCTTGAGCTTAAGCACAGTGCCAGAGGATGAACTGGGCAATGCCTATGAATATCTCATCAAACAATTTGCTGATGACAGCGGTCATACAGCCCAGGAATTCTATACCAACCGGACCCTGGTTCATCTCATGACCCGGATGTTGCAGCCCGAATCCGGCGAATCAGTGTATGATCCCACGGTAGGAACAGGTGGAATGCTTATTTCCTGCCTGACTGAAGTAAGGCGCAGGGGAGGGGATGTCCGGACCCTGGGGCTTTATGGTCAGGAGCTGATTCATATTACCGCATCCATTTCCCGCATGAATCTCGTGCTGCACGGTGTTGAAGACTTTCATATTGTGGCCGGCAATACCTTAAGCACTCCAGCTTTTACCCAAGCAGACCGGCTGCGTACCTTTGACGTGGTTCTGGCCAATCCTCCATATTCCATCAAGAAATGGAACCGGGAAGCATGGCAAAATGATGCCTGGGGCAGAAATTTTCTGGGAACTCCACCTCAGGGCCGGGCTGATTATGCCTTTTTCCAGCATATTCTGAGAAGCCTGGACCCGGAGACAGGGCGCTGCGCTATCCTGTTTCCCCATGGAATACTGTTCCGCAATGAAGAAGCTGAAATGAGGCGCAAACTGGTGGAGCATGATCTTCTGGAGTGCGTATTGGGTCTTGGCCCTAATCTTTTTTACAATTCACCCATGGAAGCCTGTGTTGTGGTCTGCCGCACCAGCAAGCCCAGAGAGCGTCAGGGAAAAGTATTGTTCATTGATGCTGTCAAGGAAGTGGCCCGGGAACGTGCCCAGAGTTTTCTGAAGCCTGAGCATCAGGAGCGCATTCTTAATGCTTACCAGTCTTTTGAGGATGAACCAGGCTTTGCCAAGGTTGTTTCAATGGAAGACATACTTTCCAAAGACGCCAACCTGTCCATCCCCCGCTATGTGCGGCCGGTGCTAAATAGCAATAATGATGGAAATGACATGGATCTGAAAAAAGCCTGGGCCAAATTTGAAGCAGAGGGCCGAGATTTCTGGAAACAGATGGATGAG
>PXDF01000036.1 GCA_003566455.1 Desulfonatronovibrio sp. | reverse complement strand
TCCCGGCCGACAAAACCAAATAAGAGGTGGTGGTATCTGACGGATGATAATAACGGGGAGAAAATCGGATTGTTTTTATTAAGGTTCATCTCCGGTCCACGTGTTATTGGGATTTAATACCCGAGTCCTGCAGTTTGCGCAGGGCTTCGGTCTGCATATCCTTTAACACCTGGCCGGCCAATTCCCTGGCTGTGTTGTTCGCGGGGTCCAGCTGGACTGCTCTTCCCAAATGTTGCAGGGCATCCCTGGCATTGCCCATGGAATGGTTGATTATCCCAAGATTGGTCTGAATTTCGGAGGAGTTCGGGCGAACTCTTTCAGCCTGAAGCATTTTATCCAGGGCCTGTTCGTGTTTCCCCTGGTTAAAGTAAATGACAGACAGGTTCATAAGCAGATCAGGGTTGCCAGGAGAGACTTCAAGAGCTTTTAAAAACGTTAAGGCAGCCTGCTCAAGCCTGTTTAAACGCCCGTATTCAACTCCTAGGTTCATAAGTGAACGCAGGTGGTCTGGCCTGATTTCCAGTGCTTTTTGATAGTGTTCTACTGCCTTGGTATATTCCCCGGATACCCCGTATGTGACCCCCAAATTATAGTGAAAATCAAAACTTCCGGGCATAGATTCAGTAGCCGCTTTCAGAGGTTTGACGGCCTCGCCATATTTTCCCTGCCTGGCCAGGACAATGCCCAGATTGCCCAGGGCCTGGGGATTGTTTCTTTCCAGCCTGAGGGACTCCTGAAATGCTCTCTGGGCCTCGGGCAGATTGTTCCTTGCCAGCAAGGCCTGTCCCAGATTGGACCAGGCGCGATGGTTTTCCGGGTTCTTATGGATGGAATCAGCCCAGAGCTCCACAGGATCGCGCCAGACCTCGTTTCTAAGTACGGTGGCAGTGCCAAGGGCAATAATGAGCACGGCGACAGGAGCGAACACCAGCGCCCTTCTGCCGACCTTTTCCTGCAAAATTAACAACAGGTATCCGAAAATCAGAGCAGGACCCAACATGGGCAGATACAGCCTGTGCTCGAACATGGCGTCCCTGATGGGAATAATGCTTGATTCAACGCTTAAGGCTATGAAAAACCAGCCCACACCCAGGGTAAGAACTGGCCTCTTCTTAAATGAGGCAACAGCCCAGGCCATGATCCCCAGAACAAGGCCAAGGCTCAATAGGGTGCGCACGTTGAAAAAAGTCTCGGCAAAGGGATACAGGTGATCTATGTTCTGTCCAAAGGGCAGAACAGTCATACGCAGGTAGACCACCAGCACTGAAAACTGAGTTGTCAGGTAGGTCCAACGGGATACATCCGCGGTTTCAACCGTTCTGGCCCTGACATCCTCAAGTAGACTTCCCAGAGCAAAATCTCCTTTGAAGACACCGACACTGTATAGAACAAAGAGAATAAACAGGAATAAGAACGGAGTACAAAACAGAGCAATTTTTTTCCAATTGTACCTGGTACCCTTAAACAAGACAACTTCTGCCAGAATAATAAGACCTGGAATCATAATTGCGGTCTGTTTGGATAAAAAGGCTGCCAGCGCGCATACAAAAGAGGCCGCAATGAGCATTATGGAAACCGGATCGATTGAAGTTGCTGCGGACGATTGACCAGCTTTTTCAATCCTCAGTCTGGCTTTGATGAATAGCCAGACGCAGAGCAGGGAAAAGAGAGCGAAAAGAGAAGTGTATCGCTGGACAATGTAGGTTACCGCCTGGGTCTGCAGGGGGTGCAGGGCGAAGAAAAGGGACGTGCCCAAGGCTGCCAGGATAATAAGTATCCGGGTCTGATCTGCATTTCCCTTTCCGGTAGATGCAGTCTTGTAAGCTGTAAGCCTGGTGAACACAAAAAAAGCGATCACATAAACCAGAAAGGTGTTTATAATATGAATGAGGGTATTGACCAGATGAAATCCAAACAGGTTCAGACCTCCGGCCTGAAAATTAAGCGCAAATGTCAAGTCGGCCAGCGGTCTTTGAAGGCTGATTGCCTGGGGGGATAAAAAAAACAGATAATCCTTTATACGTGGATTATCAACAATGGAATGAAAATCATCAAATACAAACGGGACCTGGAAAGTACTGCTGTAAACCAGCGTGACGATAATCCCCAGCAGCAGGAAACTAAAGAGACGATGGTTATTGAGTATAGTGGAAGTAAACTTTTTCATGATCTTAAAAAAATGAAGCGCAGGCATTTATGTTCCGCCTGCGCTTCAATATAATCTTTATTGCCTGGTTTCAAGCTTATTCTTCAAATTCCTCAAAATTGAAATGAAGCCCGAAATAATTGTCCCAATCCCAGTCAGGTACCAGGGCTACATAAAAATGCAGTCCCAGCTGGGCGAAATCACATGGAGTAAGCCCCAGGTTATCGATGCAGGGCGACAGGTTGATAATAACTGATCCAGAAGACAGGGCTTCGGTCCAGACGGCAGGTCGGACCGGAGTATAAGAATCAAAAAATACCAGTCTGGGATCGTAGTGGATATCAGCTCTAACCAGAAACTGATCTTGGGTTTTATCACAGACTATCAGGGCGAAAACTGCCCATACGATATCAGAAGCATCTTTACCTTCAAAATGCTGACCAAGCATCTCCTCCCATCCATGGGGAAGCCTGAGATCCAGAACCAGCGGCTGATGAGCGCTGTGTTCCTGCGCTTCAAATGTTGTATGGGAAAAGTCCTTTAAACTTGCTTCTAAGACCAATGGGCCGTTTACGGAGAGTTGATCATGTTGAGAACCATGTGAATACGCGGCTGAAAAGACGGCATCCTGAGCCTCAAGGGAATGTATACTGCTGGTCCCTGAGCCTCCGGAAAACCTGAAAGCTCCGCCCACATAGTTATCCCAGTCTCCATCAGGGACAATGGCGATGTAAAATACAGCGCCAAGATCGGCCAAACCTTCCGCGGTCATCTGCCAGCTTTGCAGTGTGGCGAAAGGACTGGTCTTTATGGCTCCCTGACCGTTGAGAAGTTCAATGCCGAATGGCACCATGGGGTCACCCTCAAGATAGGGAAACAGAAGCACTTGTCCGAATATGTCCATTTGCGCGAGAAACAACCCGCTGTCTGGAATTTCGAGGAGTCCGAACATATAACCATATTCATAGTTATTTCCGTTATTTCCGGGCCATCCGGAAGGAAGTTCAAGTATCAATTCCAATGATT
>PXDF01000090.1 GCA_003566455.1 Desulfonatronovibrio sp. | reverse complement strand
CCGCGTTGATATCATGTTCAAATGAGGAGTCCGTGCCGATAAAGTCCGTGCCTTCGCAAAGGACAAAATCAAAATCTTTTTCCAGGGCTTTGTATTTGTAAAGAATTTTTTCCATGAGCAGATAGTGCTTACCCTGGTTGATAAGGTCACGGGCTTCCTCCAGGGTGAAGGCGTAAGCATCTTCAGGGGACTGACTAAGCTGGAACCTGGTAAGGATTAAATGAATATCATGGTCTACCTTGTCCTCAACCCGGGCGTTGATGATAGGTCTGAAGAAGCCAACATTGCGGATATTTCGCCTTAGCATCTGCATCAGACCAAGACAGATGGCTGACTTTCCGCTTCTTGGTTCAGTGTTCAATACATAGAGATTTCTGGCCATTGAGGGCTCCCGCTGGTATCGGTTATCGGTGACTGAACAATAATGTTCGGAACACTACCAGGTTTAACCACCTGATTTCTTTGTCTTTACTTTTTACTTTCCATTTTGAACTTTTCACTTTGAACTTTCAATATTACAACGATTCCGCGTAAAGTTCCAGTAAATGCTTGACCGGTATGGAAATCTTTTCTTTGGACAGCATGTCCGCCAGCTGCAGCATGCAGGCCGGGCAGGAGGTTGCCGCGACAGGAGCCCCTGTTGAAGCGATGTCCCGGGCCTTTTGCCGCCCAATATCCTGGGAAAGCTGGTAATGCTTGAGATTAAAGCTCCCTCCTGATCCGCAGCATGACGCGCCATTGGGCGGTTCTACAACGGAATATTTTCCTCCGGCGCTTAAAACGGCCCTTGGCTGGGCAGTAACCTGGAGAGTGTTGCGAAGATGGCAGGGATCGTGATAGAAAACAGAAGTTTTTTCCCCATTGTTTTTATCTGGCATAACTCCCAGTATGTCTACAAGGAACTGGCTGACATCCATAATATTATTGGTAATCACCCGGCCAAGGCTTTCTTTATGATACACTGGCCAGAGTTTGCGTATGGTCGCTGTGCAGGTCGCGCATGGAGTGAGCAGGTAATCCCACTTTGCCGCTGAAAAGAGCTTCACGTTTTTGCTGACCAGGCGGGAAAAGGAATCGCTTTCACCGGCGGAAAGGGAAGGGATTCCGCAGCAGAACTGTCCTGAAGGCATATAAATCCCAACCTGATGATGTTTCAGGATTTTAAGGGCGGCCAGGCCAACTTCAGGAAAAATCTTGTCAACAACGCATCCCGGGAAAAAGGCCACGCGCAGCTCTGATGACCCAGCCGGTGTGTCCATGGAAGGGACCTGCCTGTGCAAGGCTCTGGCTGCCAGCTTTTTAAAGTGTCTGTCCTTGATGAGGGGGGTGTTGAACCGGGCGCAGGAGGTACCAATGACCTGGTCGGCCTGTTTGCTTAAAAGTCCCTGGAAAAGGGCCCCCATGGAGATAAGTTTGTTCATGAGCCCGGGATGAGTCAACAGACTCCTGAAAACAAGTTTCTGGGTCCTGGACAGCCCAAGATAACCATTGAGTATGGCCCTGGCGCGCAGAAAAATATCCGTGACTTTGACCCCGGAAGGACAATTGGCCTCACAGGTTCCGCACAAAAGGCATCGGTTAAGTTTATCCTGTACCTGAGCGGGATCCTTGAGAATTTCACGGCTCAATCCTGAGATAAGGGCCAGTTTGCCCCGGGTGACGTCAGCTTCTTTTCCGGTTTTGGCGAATACCGGGCATTGGGCCTGGCACATTCCGCAGCGCATGCACCGGGTCAGCAGGTCATCCAGTTCATTGAGCATTTCAGCCAGCTGTTTTATATCAGGCATATTAGAATCCTCTGGATTTTATTTAAGCAAAGGGCCAAGTATCTTTCCCGGGTTGAGGATGTTTTTGGGGTCCATAACCTTTTTTATTTTCCTGGAGTATTCAATGGCTGCGGCACCGTGTTCATGTTGCATGTACTTGGACTTGGCCAGGCCTATGCCGTGTTCTCCCGACAATGTACCGCCCATGGCCAGGGCCTGGTCAAAAATAGCGTCAATGGCATTTTCCACCCGTTCCCACTCTTTGACGTCACGTTTGTCCGTCAGGATAGTGGGATGAAGGTTTCCGTCACCAGCGTGGCCAAAAGTGCCGATGGTCAACTCATATTCATCAGCTATGTGTTTTAATGCCTTCATCATTTCCGGAATTCTGGAACGGGGAACTGTGGCGTCTTCAAGGACAGTTGTGGGCTTAACTCTGGCCAGGGCGGGCAGCGCGTCTCTGCGGGCCTGCCATACAGCAGCGCGTTCCTCCGCGTCCCTGGCCAGCTTGACATTTTTGGCATTGTGCGCTTTGCAGATATCAGCTACCTGGGCCGCGTCGTCCTCAACCTGGGCAGGATGTCCGTCAACCTCTATGAGCAGCAGTGCGGCAGCGTCAGTATTTAATCCAGCCCCACGAAAATTTTCCACGGTCCTTATGGTGAAATTGTCCATGAATTCCAAAGTGGCCGGCACAATCTTAGCCGCGATAATAGCGGAAACAGTCTGCGAAGCCGCTCCCACATCATCAAACTCAGCCATCATTGATTTAATTGCCTTGGGGGGCGGCACCAGCTTGAGGATCAGTTTTTCAAAAACCCCCAGGGTGCCCTCGGAAGCCACCATCAGACCTGCCAGATTATATCCGGTAACGCATTTGACTGTCCTTGATCCTGAACGCACCAGGCTGCCTTCCACGTCAAAAAAGTCCACTCCCATGACATAGTCTTTGGTAACCCCGTATTTCAGGGCTCTGAGTCCGCCCGCGTTTTCAGCCACGTTTCCTCCAAGAGTGGATACCGCCTGGGACCCGGGATCAGGAGGATACAAAAGTCCTTTGGAGGCGACTTCCGCCGCGAACCTGGCGGTTACAACGCCCGGCTGAACCACAGCGTAAAGGTCATGTTCATTTATTTCCAGGATCTTATTTAAAGCCGTGGTCAGACAGACAACTCCTCCGGAGGCGGGTATGGTCCCCCCGGAAAGATTGGTTCCTGCTCCCCGGACCGTGAGTTTCAGCTCGTTATCATTGCACAGTCTGACCACCTGTCCCAGAGCCTCGGAAGTAGTCGGCCTGACAACAATGGCCGGGCTGACCTGGTCCAGGACTGCTGAGTCATAGGAATAGGTATGCAAATCTGATTCGCTTGTCATGACATTATCCTGCCCTACCAGTTTTGCAAATTCCT
>PXDF01000065.1 GCA_003566455.1 Desulfonatronovibrio sp. | reverse complement strand
CGCTCTTCCGATCTACTTCCTGGCATGCTCCAGCAGCATTAGCATTATCGTCTTAACCAACACCTGAACGCCGGGGTTGCCGCTCTCCCTGGGGCCGGCCACGTTCAGTGTGTAAACATCATTATTCAGCCCCCACTCCCAGATTATTTCCGGGTCCTGGTTCAGGGCCTCATCATCAAAGTCGAAAATGTAATGCGGCTTGCCATGCTTCCGGGCCAGGCCGACCGTAAGTCCTGTTCCACCTGTGGGTTTACCATAGGTGAAGATCATAGTCCCATCCGAGTCCAGAACATTTGCTCTAGTCCTGGCTGGGTAATCAGCTGACGTGTGTTCCTGGACAGGGTACTTGTCGGGTATCCTGCCAGCCTCGGATTTCCTGTCCTTGGGACACCATCCTCCGCATGGATGACCCAGTTCAAGGGCAGCGTCTAGAGCTCCCTGGTCAGCGCCAGTCTGACCGCCGGAGATAATCTTCTCAAATATTTTGCGTTGGGTGGAATGCATTTTGATTAAAAACGTGGTTCCTGACTTTCAGGTGAATCCATTGTATTATCAATGTGTTCCAGGGGCATATTGCGAAGAGATTTCACTTCCTCTTCCAGATTTTTGATCTTGGATCTGTTGCGTTTAAGCTCTGCGCCAAGGCGAATTTTTTCAGCCAGAAAATAGGCCAAAGTTACAAACCCTCCAGCCACAAAAGCCAGTAAAATGATCAGGTAATATGGAATTTCTTTGCTATGAAGCTCAAGGCCAAAAATTGAAAGATAAAGCCTGGTTGTTTTGGACAGGATTTCTTGGTTCTGAACAAAGAAAAGCATGGACAAGAAAAACAGAAGAATCAGAACAGCGATTCTCAGATATTTCATGGAGGTCCCCTTTGTGGTAGAAATTGAAAATGATGGTTATCCGGCTGTTAAGCTAGGGCAATTTCCTGGTGATGATACACTATCAAGTCAGAATTTTTATAATCCTTGCCCTGCTGAACTTTACCTGTCAATGAATCTGAGACAAATTCAGCAATATATTTTCTTTCCCAGTTTAATCAGGCCTTATAGTAAGGACAGGTACTTTGGATGACTTGACGACCTTCTCAGCAACTGAGCCAAATAAAATCCTGCCCATTCCTTGTCGGCCATGCGTTCCCATGATGATAATATCTATTTTTTCCCTTTCCGCGAAATTAAGAATTTCCTCAGATACATAGCCGCTTAATACTTGCCCCTTGATATTTTCCATGCTGAAGTTCTCTTGAATGAACGTGTCCATTTTCTTTTCAGCTCTGGGTATAATTTCGGCAATAATGTTTTTATCACTTGAAGCTGGAGAAATATGGACACCCAGATATTCACGAAGACTTATAGATGGATCGAGCGTGGGAGTGACGAAAACCACATGAACACAGGCATTCAGGGCTTTGGCTAGAGCCTGGGCATAAGATGCAACTTTGGTGCTCGCCTCTGAAAAATCAACAGCACATAGGATGTTTTTTATCTCAACTATAAATACCTCCGTTTTGTACTGACAGAACATAATGACCATCCCTGATCTCAATCTTCCCTTGGGCCAGCAACTTCCTGACAGACGGCCTCATCATTCTGCTTGGAGCGGCAAGCTGGAGGCGAAGGAGTTTGTCGTAAGTATTGAGGACAGCCTTGGCCTGCTTATGCTGGTGGGGAAGGAGATAGTTCACAAGAATCTCATGATAAAGATGTAGATACTCCTTGATTGTGGTGAGCTTGATTTCAAAGCTGTAAAAAAATGAGTACCAGAAGTTACGGAATGCATTGGTTGTTAAGCAGGTCATAACCGTAGCTATAGGATGCCGCGCACTTGTGTATACCTCCCCCTTTTACAGTTGCTGCTCCACTTAGAACTGAGCTGCCAATATATGTTGTGGAGCCATGACCGGTTAAAACAGCACTATCTGCCCCCCGGATAAAAGAGCGATTAATCCTTAGAATGGCTTCATTATTATTTAATACGCCGATGTTAAAATCTCCACCTTGGGTGGCCAGGATATGCACGTTGGAAATTTCTGGAATGCAGTCCTTGGTATTATTCACCCCATAATTTCTTAATCCTCCTCTGGCCTCTATTCTGACATTGTTCATGATCGGGCTGCTGGAAGAATTATTCAAAACTCCATAGTTGCTCTCTCCGCCTGAGACCTGCACAGTAACCAAGTTCATTTCAGGCGAGGCACTTGAAACATTGTGAATGCCGTAGTTTCTTGTAGCCCCTGAAGCTCTGATATGTACATTGGTTATGACTGGAGAGGTCCCATTGTTGTAAAGGGCCACGGCTCTAGGGCCATTATTCTGGTTGCGCAGGGTCAGAAAACGCAACTCTGCGTGGTCAGCGCCTTGAATCAAACCATCATTATTGGAGTTTGAACCTTTGATGATGGTAACATTTTTACCTGAGCCTTGAATATCCACATATTCCTTCATGGCCAGGCTGTTATTGCCCAGGTAAAAAATGCCTGGTTCGATTAAAATCAGATAGCGGTTGGTTGCTGAAGCGTCTGCAGCTTTGTTCAGGGCGCTTAGTAGAACATCACCACTCTTGCTTGGAGTGCTTTGCGGGCTGACCAGTATTGTATTTTTGGCCCTTTGACCTACGGCAATCACATAAAAATCCGCCCAGGCAGTGGACCAGGTTAAAAGAGAGAACAAAATGCACAGCAAGACTGAAACGATTCTGGTTTGCAATTGTCTATTCATGGCAAGACTCCTTGGCAATGAAGGGTTGTTAGAGATATACAATCGGGATATATCGCAATTTTTCCAATTTTTTAGGGTTACTGGAAAGAGATCTGAATATATTGGTAATTGCAATAAAAATATGCTATTAAGATAGCGAATATTGTTTTTATATCATCAACGACCATTATAAGTTAAGACTAAAATTATCCTGAGGACTCCTAATCAAAACCATAAGGTAAATACACTTATTTACTGGAGTTTTTTCAATTAAAGCGCATTGACACCACAGCCTCACATTCCTCTCTTCTTTACCGTCTCAGATTGCAGGTATTGCAGAGGGTCAAAAGGGGAACGCATGGATTGACCCTAGATCTCCATTTCCTGAGGCTTAATATCCTCATTAACCACTTCGACTTCATCAATCAGCCAGGTGTCTTCTCTTTTGATCAACCGATAAACCTCGTCATGTTCT
>PXDF01000224.1 GCA_003566455.1 Desulfonatronovibrio sp. | reverse complement strand
CACGTTTTACCTTTAGCATTTTTTACCTCAGCGGCTCTATTTTAAAAGGTTGCTGGCCTTCAACCGCCAGTTTCCAATTAGCCATTAAATCTTCTTGATGGATCTCAACCCATGCTTGTATCAGTTTAACCCAAGTTTCCGTAGCATTTGACGATTTTCTGTATAATTTCAGCATGTTAAGTCATTTTTGAACATTTTTATGGGCACTACTTTTGTTGAGTCACTGTCTTCCTCGGCTTGACTGGCGTGTTATTAATTTCCAGGGCGGAGTACACTTGCTGCTGTTCTATTGTCGGACTTGTGCAATGACGGATATGGATAACCCCACCTTGTTCCCTGGGCAGACTGGTAGTCTGGATCCTGTGGGTTGCCAGCCAGGTGCGAATGGTCTTCCAACGATGGGAAAGGCCGGCTTTGGTCAGCTTATACCGGATATACTGCAATAAATGATAGGCCAGGACAGTAATAAAGATATGCCCTTCAATACGCTCAGGTTTTCTATGGAAATTTGGACGCAGACCAAGTTCATCCTTTAAACAGCGGAAAGCGTCTTCCACAGTAGTCAGCATGACGTAGATAGACCATATTTGCGGGTCGCTCAGATCAGTGCGGCTGGTCCGCAGAAAATAGCTTCCATCATAGGCTTTGCTGAGCTTCTGGTGATCAAAGTTCCAGATGATGTCCACGGCATTGTCGCCTTGGCGCACCACCTTGATCTCAAATCCGGCGGAAACCCGACTGTTTTTTTGCCTGATCCGGCCGATGCGCTGTTGGATTTTATCGTATTTTTTGAGGCGTCGTTTTATGGTCAGGCCTTGACGCAAATAGGTGAGCTCCTTTTCCACTCTTTCCCTGGCCCTGGTGATTATGGAGTTTTCTTTAGCGGCCTTGGCCTCGCTTTGACAATGCAGGAAAAGTTCCCCGTTCTGTTCAAAGCTTTTGACTTTTATTCCGTCCTTGAGTTCCACAAGCTGGAGATCCTCAGGAACATCTTTTGGCTTTGAACGGGACACGACAATATATGCAAACCCATTGTCTTTGAGAGCGCTCAGGTTCTCCTCGGTGGCGATGCCGGCATCAATAACCACGGTGGGTTTTTGAACAAGCAAAGAGGGCTGCTGGTCCCTGGCCCGGGCATGCACTTTACTGACCATGTCCATCAGGGTTCTGGATTCAGTAACATTGCCTTCATATACTTGGCTGGCTTTGGGAAAACCATGTTCATCAAGGACTAACCCCAGGGTGACCAGGGGACGGTCGTTGCGCTTTTCCTTGGAGTGACCATGCCTGGCCTTGTCACAATAAGCGGCATCACCCTCAAAGTATGTGTTGGTCAGGTCATAAAGAATAATGGATTCACCAAGTCTGAACTTTGCCTTGGCATGCTGTCTTAAAAATTGCTCTATTTCTTCTTTATGCTCAAAAAGAAGATCAGAGGTTTCATACAAGGCATTGTTGGTCATGTTGGAAATATCTGTTTTGACCAGATCATTGAGTCCGCTTTCCTGTTTTGCGTATCGCCTGAGCTCCCTCTCGCTGCTGGGATGGATAAGGCGTCCGATAATAAGCAAAGAGGCAAGGTCCATAGCGGCCTGATCGAATTCAAGCTGACTGAATAGATCAAAGAAGCCCAGTTCTTTCATGGCCTGCATCCCAACGTGTTCTTGTCCTATGGACCTGGATTCGCCGGACTCCAGGCCGTGGACGTCAACACTTTGGTAATCAGGTTCATTGGTGTTGACCTGGTGAGAAGTTTGCTGCTTGACAAGTAACATGGCATAGTGACGAGCCAGGGTTTCAATGTGGTCATCCAGGGGTATAAGGCGCTGCTGTCCACCAAGGATTTCTTCTATTCTTTTGGATAATGATTTCCAGTGCTTACTGTCAACATCAAAGGGATTGAGGTTTAGTAGTGTAACCTGCCTGGGTCCTTTGTCAGTGCGCCTGGACTCAACTAACTCATAGGTATAATAGGATTTTCCAGAGGCCTTATTCTTTTTTTCTTTAGCTCGGATATACATGTGGCCAAGTATACCTGAATAAAACCCGATTGCAAGCACTATTTTTAGAATATGGGCACTACATTGGCCTGTTTTAAGTTTTGCTATAATGTGATTTCAGTATGTTATGCAAAATCGACCCCCGAAATTTATCGAAATTTCCCAAAATTTAGCCCATTTTGGGGTCGGAACCGGAAACTTGGGTTGAGTCTCATCAGTCCTTGTGCGTAAAAAAAATAAGCCAGGTAGGTGGAAAAAAACCCCAGAAAAAGGACCACCATCCAGGAAACAGCTGTGGGGACCGAGAAGCTGGTAAAAGGAGCCAGGGCTGCAGCCCCGAGGATTAGTATCCACATTAAAATGGTCACAGGATGATATCTGGCAAACAGCAGTTTGCCGAATATATAATAAAGGGCATAGGTCAACCCCGCTGCCAGACCGAAAAGTACGCCCGCCAGGGAATGATCATCCCCGGCAGGACCTTTGCCGCTCAATGAAATCAGACCGACACCGGCCATGGACAACAGGATTCCTGCTATGCCTCCGGGGCCGATTTTCTCCTTGAGAAACAGGGCGGCCATCACCGCCACCCAGGCCGGGGCAGTATAAAGAAGAACCGCGGCCCTGGCTGCACCCCCGAAATCCACCGCCAGCTGGTAGGAGCTGTAAAACGCTGTGACGCAAAGCAGGGCAAAGACAATAACCACTCCCAGGTCAGCCCTCTGGATTCCGAGCTTGTTAATGACCAGTCCATGGCAGAAGAAAAAAAACCATCCTGTGACCGCCCTCCAGAACGCGACTTCAAGGGGGGTCAATCCCTGGGAAAAAGCAATTTTTGCTGCCGGGCCTATACAGGCCCACAAAAATGCCGCGGCCAGGATGAAAAGATAACCCCTTAACTGCTGCATTGTTCAGCCCCAGAAAACAGGCAGCCTTTCTCCCAGACTTATGCCGGCCGGAGTGATTATGGTCCTGTAAGCCAGAATTTCCAGGCCGCTGTCCGCGGCCTGCCTGAACTCCCGGGCGAAACCTGGATCTATAAAGTCAGCCGGCCCGAAACATCCGCAGTCAGGTCTTTGCACCAGAAAGAAGCAGGCCACCCTGTGTCCCTGCCTGGACAGGGCAGAGAGTTCCTGCATGTGTCTGGAAGCCCTGCTGCTCACGGCATCAGGGAAACAGGCCCT
>PXDF01000026.1 GCA_003566455.1 Desulfonatronovibrio sp. | reverse complement strand
TCTTCCGATCTACAGATCCAGTGCGATTTTTCTATTATTCTGCACAATGAAGTCAACCATTTTATTCTTGAAACCAGAAGCATTGGCTGAGTCGATTCTTTTCTCCAGGGGTCTGACTACAAGAGCCCCTCCGATAACATTTGTTTCAATATTCATCTTAATTCCTGAAAAGGTTTCAATTTCGTATCTGTTCAACACATTTTTCTGCTCTCAGGTAAAGCCTGCATCCTGACTTGTTTTCGCCATTGGTCGTTGTTTGCAGCAAGAGAAAACAAATCAGGATGCAGGCTGTCCTCAAAGCATGGTGAATATTTACTCAGTTTCAAAATCCGGCATTCAATAACACAATCATGACACACTCTTTACCAGCAGGGCAGTCTGGTCATCTGTAACATCTATGCTGCCATGGGCAGCCTTGCGCACATAAGCCGGCAGAGACGTTACCTGAAAGCCGTCATCACTCAAAAGCTCTGAGCACAGATCCCTGAAGTTCTCATACCCGAAGATTTGTTCATCATTCACAGTGCACTCGTAGATACCGTCCGTATAAATCAAAAGCTTCCATTTTCCTTGAATGTCCATGAACCGGCTCTCAAACCGGGTTTCAAATATTCCCGCAAGCAGCCCTGTAGCCTCAACCTCTATGAAGCCCCTGTCATCGATAAAAAATGCAGGACAATGCCCGGCATTTATGTACTCGATTCTTTTTTTATGAACATCGATATCAGCGACAAAAATTGTGATGAAGTCTCCCTCATCTCCCAGGGTTTCCAACAGCTGACGGTTCAGTATATTAAGAAGCTCGGAAAGGGAAAGGGTTCTGGTTTCCACAAAATGAAACACGGTTCGGACAATGGCCATGATAAAAGCGGCCCTGGCTCCGTGCCCTGAAACATCGGCCACCACACATCTCAACCCATTTTCACCGGTGGGCAGAAAATCAAAGTAGTCGCCGCTGGCCAGTCCTGAAGGAATATAGATGCCCTGGGCAGAGAGACTGTGGAACCTGAATTCCCGGGTGGGTAGGATCCGCTGCTGTAGCTGATCCATGGCCTCCAGTTCCAGGGAAAGTTTTTTATGAGCAATCTGCGCTGTTTTTCTGGCCTGGAGCAGCTCTATCTGATTGCGCACCCTGGCCCGGATTATGGGTACCTGGTATGGTTTGGAAATGTAATCCACCGCCCCAAGCTTCAATCCGTAGGCTTCATCATCCATGCTGGTCTTTCCGGTGACAAAGATAACTGGAATATCGACAGTTTTTGGATTCGCCTTTAGACGCCTGCAAACTTCGTAGCCATCCATCTCAGGCATCATGATATCCAGAAGAATCAAATCCGGAGCATTATCCCCGAAAGCGATCTCCAGGGCCTTGGATCCAATGGTGGCAGCCAGTATATGGTAATCATCCCTGATCAGTTTTGCCAGTGCATGAATATTTACGGGCTGATCATCCACTATGAGAACCGTGCATTTATCGCTTGCTTCTTTGGAGGTCATCAAGCTCCACTCCTGTTGCTGCAGCCAGTTCCAGCAGCATGGATGCTGCGGCATCATTTTCAAAATTTTCGACAAGCTTTACAAGCTTGTCGGTTTTTTGTCCATCTAGATTAGACTGTAAAAAACCTGTCACAATTGCCAGAAGATCGTCATCCACCATTTCACTTTTTCGGAGCTGCTTAAGCATCTCAGCCATTGCTTCCCGGCTCTGCTGCGCATCTACTTTCTGAGTACTGCCTGAACGGGGTGGAAGTTTATCCAGCTGCTCCGTGGTTTCCCTCAAAGCCCGAACCAGTTGAAGCCTCAACTCACGGGTGACTTCTCTGCCCTCTTTAAAAGCCGCATCAATAGACTTTACAGCCTTCTCCAGTTGATAAGCCCCCACAGTCCCTGAAATTCCCTTGAGTGAATGGATCAGCATGGGACCGTTGCCCTGATCTCCAAGTTCCAGCTGCTCATCAATTGAGGCAAAGTCACTGGTCAATTGTTCTTTGAAGCGGTGCAGCATTTTATGATAAAAGGTAAAATCTCCGTCAGCATGCCTGAGCCCCTGATCCAGGTCAAATCCTTTCATAGAGCCGGGCAGAATGGATGAATCATTTTCAGGCTCAGCTTGCCCCGTCTTGATTGTTTTACCAGCCTGCAGCCATTGGGCCAGTGTCCGGTAAAGCACAATGCTGTCTATAGGTTTGGCCAGGTGGGCTTTCATCCCCGCTTGCCTGGATCTTGTTCTGTCATCCTCTGCAGAAAGGGCAATCACCGGAAGCTCAGGAAACATATCAAGTATTTTCCGGGTTGCCTCTAAACCATCCATAACCGGCATCTGCAAATCCATGAGGACCAGATCAAAACTTCCGGCAGCAGCCATTTCCACAGCCTGAGCGCCGTTGTTGGCCATAGCTACGGCAGCCCCGGTTCTTTCAAGCATCTGCTGAGCGACCTTCTGATTTAATATACTATCCTCAGCCACAAGAATTGAATAGCCATGAAAAGAAGGTATGAACATATGCTCTGTGTCCCTGGGATATGAAAGCGCCCGGCCCGGCACCTATCTCATGACGGATAATGAGGCATCCTCAAAGGCTGATCCATTAATTGCTGAAAAATAGGTGCCTGGGCACTAATAAAAAATCTTAAACAATAAATCAATACAATTCAATATATTGCACGAAAAAAGTACTCATCTACCCAATAAATAAGCAAAATAATAGTTTTTCCCCTTGACTTTTTCTTGCCTAAAGTGAAATTAGGTGGTAAAAAGTGGTAAATGGTGGTTAAAAAATATGTTTAGAGGACACAGCCAGAGAAGCATCGATCCCAAAGGCAGGCTTATGCTGCCGCCTGAGTTCAGGGATAAGATAATGGAAAAGTCGCCGGACGGCAACATAATGATCACCAATTTTGATGATTGCGTGGCGGTCTATCCTTTTCCTGAATGGGAGGAAATTGAACAATCCTTCAACAGGCTGAACATGGCCAACAGAAAATTCCGGGATTTTCACAGGTTTTTCATCTCAGGCGCGTCCAGGATCACCCTTGATAAGCAGGGCAGGATCCTGATTCCCCCGTACCTGCGCTCTTACGCCGGAATAACCAAGGAGGTTGTCCTGGCAGGGGTGGGCAGAAAGTTTGAAATCTGGGGTCTGGACAGGTTTGAAGAGCAGCGCAGAAAGATGGAGCAGGATTTTGACTCCATAATGG
>PXDF01000002.1 GCA_003566455.1 Desulfonatronovibrio sp. | reverse complement strand
CTTGGTGGGTGACTACAATGGGAGGGTGTTACTACGGCAGTAACACCATTTTTTGGTGCTGGGGCGGTGTAATAACAGGATTGTAACAGAATTAGTAACTTCTCAATAGTTCTGGGCAGGGTTCAAAACGGGTTCAATTTATGAGCATAGTTTTTGTCTGAATTTTTGGTGTAGGGGATAGACCCAGATAGATTTGACTGGTAGCTGTGGTTTTTTCGTATTGCCGAGCCTGCCGACCCCTTTTGTCTGACCCAAATAGATCCAGTTTGCTGCTTTGTAACATGTGCCAGAAAATCGTCTGGTTTCAACAAATGTTTCGATCAGGACCGGAGAATATTGGTAGAGACTCTCCCAGTCTTGGTTCACACGTTTTATGGTCATGCTCAAGATTCGTGAGGCCAGGTTTGGAGTCTGAATCCAGGGCAAGATGAGAAAGCGGGCATTATTGATGATCAGGTGAAGGTTTTCTTTGCGTTTTGGTTGAGTCCAGCCAATAAACTGATCTCTGGGCGCTGTCATCCAGACCGCGGCCCTGAAGCTTAAAAGGGCCACTGTCTGATCTTGAAACTGGACTATGTAGCGGATTTGATCACCGGGTACGGGGGCATAGCCGAGATAGTGGTAGCGCTGGATATATTCATTCCAGAGATGGGATTGATTGCTGTTCTGAACGGGTTTTACTTTCAGGACAGAGAAGGCGGTTGGCGGAATGACAAGAGGAGGCTTGGGATCAGTCTTTTGGGTTCGGCGAGAATAGGGTTTGCCGTTGCCATTCCCTTTTCTGGGGGCTGGCAATTGCAAGAGGCCGTCCTCGTGCATGCGCAGCATGGCCACACGGCAGCTCATGTCTTTGAGCCTGCCGTCCAGACGATACCACTGTAATAGCTGGCA
Organism: Desulfonatronovibrio sp.; assembly: GCA_003566455.1. GTDB lineage: Bacteria > Desulfobacterota > Desulfovibrionia > Desulfovibrionales > Desulfonatronovibrionaceae > Desulfonatronovibrio. The sequence goes on along the minus strand of PXDF01000002.1, from coordinate 2,317 downwards.
TACGGAACGTGACAATGCGGCCCGATTGGCATTGGGACTTTCTGCGATCAGTTCTTTGATACGGATCAGTTCGGGTTGGGTAAACGTCCGTCCGCAATAGCGCATAGATTATCCGGGAACCTTGGCTTTTCGCCTGATCCAGTCGCCCAGCCTGGGAATTTTCATTTTCCCGGAAAGTCGATCCTGGAGATACTCCCAAAAGGAAATTCCATGTTTCCGGCAGGTCTTTTTTAAGCTGACGAAAGTGTCCCGCGCTTTTCGACCAAGATCGCTCCTGGTCCCACCGCTGATTTTTCGCCTTTTGACATACTCGCGGATATCGTTTTCACTCAAATTGTTGTGCAGGGGGATTTCAGGGCGTCTGAGGACCAGCAAAAGTTCTGATTTGTTCTTATATATCCTTTCAAGAGCCTGATTCAAACTGGCAAAGCAGGTCTTGGTGGTGAACAGTTGGTCAAACCGTTGTGTAAGGTCCTCTTTTTGCTTCGGGCTTGGATTTTCTTTGTAGGCCTTGAGATCGTCATATAAGGTCCAAAGCTGATCCTTTATTGAATTCAGAGCATCCCTTTGCTGCTCATTGAAGCCAACGAGCTTATTGATGGTCCTTTCGGCATGAATCCAGCACAGGGCGTGGAGAAAGACATTGAACTGTCCGGCATCATCACTGAGAATAACAATATCTTCATTCAGGCCGTGTTCCAGGATGCTTCCCAAAAGAGCCCCTTCGGTGACGATTTGGACGTGTCTTTTGGTTGTGATACCGAGCCTGCTCAGCATCGACTCCCAGGCCTGCTGATCGGGAAGGTTTTTTTCCTCAAGCTCATCAAGAGACTGCAGGATCTTTTTGGGGAGCTTGTGGGCCTGCATATAATCAAGGGCGTCCTGGTTGATGACATAATCAGCCTGCTTGCCGCGCAACAAGGTCAAGAAATTGATCCGGCTCTTTGATTCTGTGCTTGCAAACCAGGCGAAAAGTTCGTTGCCGATATGGGTGCAGTATCCGTTTCGGCCTTTATGCCGAGCCCCTGTATCGTCAACGTTCACATAGTCGGAGACCTCCAGTCCGGCGCTCAGAATGTCTTCTTTTTCGAGATGAAAACTATCTTTGCCTTCAATGAGAATATTGTTTATTTGCTCCGAGGAGATATCAATGCCCATTTCCAGGAGCCCTTCCAGGAGAAGAGGTTGGGTGACCATGCAGTGGTAGTATTGATAAAGGATATATCCGATGAGGATATTGCCGAAGTGACCTTGCCTGACTCCCTCCGGGATCTGGCCAATGATAGATTGCCCTGAGGGAGTTACCCAGCGCTCCAAGCGATACCGAACATTGTATGGCTGGATCAGGAGGTCTTGAACAAAGTAATCCTCGTGGCCTTTGAATTGACTGCCTTTAGGGATATTCTCCGGAGCAACGATCACAGTCTTGTGGATTTCGAGTTTTTTACGTTTCTTTTTTGAACCTGGTCTCTTTGCCTTTATGTTGCCTTGACCATTGTCCTCGTCTGGCTTTGGTTTTTTCCCCAGGTTTGATGGTTTGATCTTGGGTTTAGGCTTTTCTCCTTTTAACCTGGCAATCTCATCCTTTAATCCCTGGATGATTTCGTTCTGCAACTGGATATGTTCTTTATGGGCAAAAATGATCTCAAGAAGGTGATCACTCAAGGGTGTTCGCTGATCCTCAGGAATCTCCGGCAAGTCCATTAATTTTTTGTTTATCAAGCTCATGGAAGAGACTTATGCCATAAAAATTTTCTTGTGTCTACTTTTTTGAGGAACAAATTTTAAAAAAATGTATCTTGCCCAGAACTATTGAGAAGTTACATTATTCGTCAACGTATTAAGATACGCCTCCTCATAATTGCTTGATTTCCTTGATAAAAGAAAAAACTCCTCGTTTCCGGAAAGAAAACCAATAGCTTCAACATCCGGAAAGAAAGACTTTCCGGATGGAAACTAAGTAATGCTGGATTGCAATAGTTAAAGTGTTCTGCTTTCTTATCCCGATTGTCTGTAACTGGAGACAGCATTATTAAGTATTCCAAATGATGGTCTTTGTTTATCTCCCAGTCCACCAAAGTGATCAGCGTAGGCGTGGGTGGCAACCAGCAGGTGAACCTGGGAGACACCCTGAGCCCTGAGATAATCAGCGACGAGGTTTTCCTGTCTGCCGCCGTCAATCAGGACAATATAGGATTCATGCTGAATCAGAACGGCATCTCCCTGGCCAACATCAAGGGCAGTGATGGTTATATGGGCGTGAAGGGTTAAGGGGAGAAGTAAGAAGAGAAGGCTGGGGAAGAGGTTTTTCATAATG
>PXDF01000146.1 GCA_003566455.1 Desulfonatronovibrio sp. | reverse complement strand
GCTGGAACGAGAGGACAGGGTCGTATATTTCCTTGCGTTTGACCCGGTTGATGTACTCCTGAGGCGATATCTCCTCTGAGTATTTGCGATATCCGGGAATCCTTCCCCCGACTATGATCCCCCGCAGGTTAAGCTTCTCGCAGAGCTCCTTGCGGGCGTCGTACAGCCGTCTGCCCAGGCGCATCCCCTGGTAATCAGGATCGACAAAGACTTCAATGCCGTAAAGGTAGTCCCCTTCCGGATCATGATTCTCCAGGGTTCCATCTCCTACCACCTGCAGATAGGTATGCTTGTCCCCATACTCGGCGTAATCAATCATCAGGGTCAGGGCCACGGCCACCACCCTGCCCTTGTCCACTATACAGATCTGGCCTTCTGGAAAGCGGCCGATCATGGACTCGATCTGGTCCTTGTCCCAGGGCGCGTCAACATTCTTGTATACTTTCTGCATCATGGACTTGACCTGCGGATAATCATCAGTGCGCAGATTTCTCAGATACAGTTTGTGCTCGTAGCTTTTGTTCATGTCTTTGCTTATGGGTTCAGAGTTGTTATTGTCATTGCCTATTCCAGGCCGGCGTATACTTCCATGATCTCCTGTGGCTGAGGATGAAACTGGTCAGGCCTGGTCCAGAGCCAGGCCCGGTAATCCTGCCCGCTTACCATCCTCACGGCCTGATCCGCCCTGATAATAGTAATGCCATATACCCAGTTGGCCATGTTGATGACGCTGAATGCATGCGCCGTTTTACTTGAGGCAGCCATCATGTCCTTGACCAGCACTATCCGGTAGTCCCTGAAAAAAGCGTCATAAACCGTGTTCAGCACACAACCGTCAGTGACAAACCCCCCAATAATAATCTTCTTTATGTCAAGTCTGCGCAAAAGCAGGTCCAGCTCCGTGGCAAAAAAACTGCTCCAGCGATGCTTGTCAACAACCGGCTCATGTCGCAGCGGCCTGACTTTAACGCTGATTTCCACTGCATCCGTGCCCAGGCAATAGGCAATGCTGCCGTTTTCCGGAACAGGCTCTTTAAGGGACGCGTCCAGTCCGTCCGACCTGTGGGTATGACGTGAATACAGGACCGGGATCCTTTTCTGGCGGCAGGCTTCAAGGACCAGAGCTGCGTTGTCCAGTGCTTCATCCATTCCCTGTATGCTGAATGACGCCTCATTCTGCATGTCAATTAACAGCAAGGCCGTGTTTTTCATGCCCCTTTCTCCATATTTACAGCAACACTATGATATCCCCAGAACAATCAGGTCTTTCAGGCATGAGCAGCGCTGGTTTCGGGCAAAGGGTCGGTTTTGACAATACCCCTCAAAAGCCTTCCCAAAATATCCGAGCCGGTGATAATCTGCTTTTCCTCTCCCCAGTAAAGGATGATATCCTCATCAATTACATCATCATCGCTGCGCTCGGGATTGACCTTAAGTCTTGGAATCACCCTGCCAAGGCTCATCATCCCGTCCCTGACAATTATTGGCCGGTGGCAATAAAAATATGGATTGAACTTTTGAGGATTAAAGAGGACATCGCGCAGAAATCCATCTGAGTTTATGACCATCCTGGGCTCGCCCTGTTCATCAGTGAGGATCACCCATTTTTTTTCTGATCTTTGAATTTTTATCAGGAACTCGTCATTTACACCAGGGCTTATTTCCGGAAAAACTGGCCTTCCATCTACAAACCTGAGGGATATAAGGCTGTTGCGGTCAACAACCTCTCCCTCCGCTGCCACAGGCAAATCGTCCAGAGCCAGAAAGTTCAGGCTGCCCTTGCCTTCCACCTTGTCAATATCGCTCTTGGATGATTTCATGTGCAATTTGATGAGTTCACGCAGATCATGTTCCTTAAAGTAGGTTATAGCTTCTGGTCCCAGCCAGCGGTCAAGGACAATGGCCGTGGGTTTGGCTATGGGGTACAGGAAAAACTGGTAAAGCCTGAGGACAGGGGAAAGCAGGGATCCCATTCTCAGAGCGTTGCGGGAAAAATAGGCCTGGGGCATAATCTCGCCAAAAACTGTGATGATAACAGTTGAGAAGAAAAAAGCCATGACTCCGGTAAGCACTGACCCTGACAGAAGGGCCAGCAGGACATTGACTCCCACATTGGCCCATAGGATGGTCACCAGCAGAAAGTTTGAATCTTTTCTCAGATCCATTATCTTGATGGCATAGACATTGTTTCTGGAAGCCTCCATCTCCAGCTGAAGCTTGCTGATGGTAAAAAAAGCCAGATTAAGGCCTGAAAGCATTGCTGACTGGGATATGCAGACAACAATTCCAACCCAGGTAAGAGTGGTCATGGGGCCCCCTGTCTTTGTTGATTTAGCCTGAAATGTCGGTTAACAAGTGCAGTTATTAATGCTTGCCCTGATGGTGCGCGAAATTATGCCCGGTAGAGGTTTTTTGTCAATGGCCCAGACATGTCCAGGATCACACAAAAGCCTGACATACAGGCGCTTAAGCATGTCCCTGCAAGGGCTTGCGTCGATTAGTCCTGCCAGGGATTTGCAGGCACCAGATATCTTAAGCCTGGAAAGAACTTCTCAACATGATGAATAGTCACATAAACTTTATGTAACTTCTCAATAGTTTCCGGGCAATGGAACCAAAAGAAAACACCTGGACCCCGGCCTGCGCCGGGGTGACGACCGAGAGAACTTGCCAACGCGGCACTCCATTCCGTCACCCCGGCGCAGGCCGGGGTCCAGACAACACGAAATACCGAGGAAAGGCTGCCCGGTCTTATTGAGAAGATACAACTTTATCAATTAACCGCCAAATAATTATGCATAAATCAGGAGAAAATCATGAATACAGATGATGTTGCTCTTTCACCGGAAACAACCCGTATCGGCTGGATAGGCACCGGGGTCATGGGCCTGCCCATGTGCGGACATCTTCTGGATGCCGGCTACAGCATAAAGGTGTACAACCGGACCAGGAAAAAGGCGCTTGGTCTGCTGGAAAAGGGAGCCGCATGGGCTGATACTCCTTGGGAAGCAGCGGAGTCTTCAGACGTGGTGTTCACCATTGTCGGCTTTCCAGATGATGTCCGACAGGTTTATTTTGCGGAAAACGGGATTCTTGCAGGTATTAATCCCGGCGGAATCTGTGTGGATATGACCACCCCCAGCCCCAGCCTGGCTGTGGACATCAGCAGAGCAGCTGGGGAAAAGGGCTGTTTCGCCCTGGACGCTCCGGTATCTGGCGGCGATGTTGGGGCCCGCAACGCCAGGCTGTC
>PXDF01000195.1 GCA_003566455.1 Desulfonatronovibrio sp. | reverse complement strand
GCGATGGAAAAGGCTGAGTCTGCCAACCGGGCAAAAAGTGAATTCCTTGCCAACATGAGCCATGAAATCCGCACACCCATAAACGGTATCATGGGCATGATGCAGCTGTTGCAGATGAGTGACCTGGATACTGAACAAAAAGAATACGTAGACTTATCCATTACTTCAGCTAAGCGCCTGACCAGGCTGCTTTCAGATATCCTTGACCTTTCCAGGGTAGAGGCCGGAAAGCTGGAAATCCTTGAAGACGCGTTTGTGGTTCAGGAGATTGGTGATTCAGTGCATGACCTGTTCAAGGTCACGGCCAGGGACAAGGGCGTGGGCCTGGAATGTATTGTTGATCCGAGCATCCCTGCCAGGCTTGTGGGCGACGAGGCGCGGGTCAGGCAGATTTTGTTCAACCTGGTGGGCAATGCCCTCAAGTTCACAAAAAAGGGGAAAGTCCAGGTGGAAATCTACATGGCCTCAAATCGGGAAGACGGATGCAGAATCCTGTTCATCGTATCCGACACCGGCCTGGGGATCCCTGAAGATAAGCTTGAGACTCTGTTTAAGTCGTTTGTCCAGATAGATGGTTCCTACACCCGGAGTTTCCAGGGTGCCGGCCTGGGTTTGTGCATTGTTAAAAGGCTTGTGGACCTGATGGGCGGGAACATTTCAGTGGTTAGTACTGTGGGCCAGGGAACAGCCTTTTATGTGGTCCTGCCCTTCAAGCTGCATGAGGGAGCGTCAATCCCTAAATGTCATTAAGCATGGCCTTTACTTCATTCGAGTAAAAGTCTGCATATTCTTTTGGCTGAAGGTGATCCGACAAACCAGCATAAAGCGCTATTCCTTGAAAGCTTGACAACCCAGGTAGAGCTAAGTTTCTTTAAGAACATACAATAACCGGACAGTCAAAAGTATTTTAAAATTGTTTTGTTTTTTTATTACCTTTTTTTGCAGATCAATATGTCTTTCAAGCTAGTTCAGTTATATGTTTAAATTTATGGACTTTATTTCTTTAAATCAGGAACGAAGAACCAGGAACTTTGAACTCTGAAGTCTGCAAATATTTCCTGCTGAAGTGGGTGCCGGACAGTCCCCCTGTGACATAAATAAGTTGCGTTGCAGGGTTCATCCCAGGACTGTTTCAGGTAAGTCATTGCATAATTACCTGTCCAGTTATCTGGGATCGCTTCAGTCAATAAGAGATCAACCTCCCTCTTATTTTCTCAGGAGAGAGGTTATCCTGCCAATTAACCTCACCTTCTCATAAGTTGTGAATCTGCTAAAGTTCTCTGAAAAATGGTTGACAGCAAGCCACATTACATATAGGACTAACTTCATCTTATTTATCTTGTTTTGATGAGGTTTACTTATTATGATGCTGACCAGAGCCGGAGAGTACGCTGTGCGCTGCGTGCTTTACCTAACCTTGCAGGACAGAGAAAGGATCGTTCCCAAGAAAGAAATCATCGAGGCTATGGGACTTCCTGACGCGTTTTTATCCAAAGTAGCCCAAAGCCTGGCAAAATCAGGAATAATCCAGATTCGCCAGGGAGCCAGAGGGGGCTACAGGCTGACCAGAAGGCCTTTAGAGATCAACCTGTTGCAGGTTGTTGAAGCTGTAGACGGTGAAATTTTTCTTAATGAGTGCGTAATGAGCCCTGATTGCTGCCCGAGATCTCCCTCGTGCGGAGTGCACCAGGTCTGGAAGAAAGCAAGACAGAGGCTTCGAGATACCCTGGCAGAGGCTGATTTTGAGCAGCTTGGCAGGGAAGAGCTATGTGAAAATAAAACTTGTTCAACAATCTAACACAGGGGAAGGCTTATGGATGTTTTGCTATTGTCTCGGCTGCAATTTGCCATGACTACTTTCGTCCACTTTATTTTTGTTCCTCTGACCCTTGGCCTGTCTCTACTGGTAGCCTATATGGAGTTCAAATTCGTGCGCAGTGGAGATGAAACCTACCGGCGCATGGCCAAGTTCTGGGGAAAACTCTTTTTAATCAATTTTGCTCTTGGAGCAGTAACCGGAATCGCCCTGGAGTTTCAGTTCGGAACCAACTGGTCCAGGTATTCAGCCTATGTTGGTGATATTTTCGGTTCATTGCTGGCCATTGAGGCCACTCTGGCCTTTTTTCTGGAATCAACCTTTCTGGGAGTATGGATTTTCGGCTGGAAAAAACTGTCTCCCAAAATGCACAACGCTGCCATCTGGCTGGTAGCACTGGCTGCCAACCTTTCAGCCTTCTGGATCATCATGGCCAACGGCTGGATGCAGAATCCTGTTGGATATGTGTTTGGGGAAGGAAGAGCTGAGCTTGGCAGCTTCATGTCCCTGATAAGCAATGAATTCGCCTGGCACCAGTTCATCCATGTCCTCAGTGCTTCCTACGTTTTAAGCGGATTCTTTGTGCTTGGCATTTCAGCCTATCACATCGCAAAGGGGAGTAACGTTGACTTTTTCAAGAAATCCTTTCGCATTGCCGCACCTTTTACATTGATTTTCGCCTTGGTTGTAGTTGTTCAGGGTCATTCTCATGGTGCCACAGTGGCCAAGTACCAGCCGGAAAAACTCGCGGCCATGGAATCACACTGGGAAACCAGTACTCAGGCCCCGCAATATCTGCTGGTAGTTCCTGATCCTTCGAACCAGCGCAACAGACTTGAACTGTTCCCCATTCCCGGAGGCCTGTCCATGCTTGCCTATCATGATTTTAACGCAGAAGTAACTGGTCTCAGCGACTTTCCCAGAGAAGACCATCCTCCTGTCATGACAACCTTTCTTTCTTTCAGGACCATGGTTGCCCTTGGATTTCTCTTTCCAATACTGGCAGCCTGGGCCTGGCTCAAACGCAAGGGGCCTGAGGATTCTCCCCGGCTGCTCAAAATTCTGCCCTGGATCATCCCCTTGCCTTATATCGCTATACAACTGGGCTGGATCGTGGCTGAAATGGGCAGACAGCCCTGGATTGTTTATGGCATGATGCGTACTTCAGAAGCTGTTTCTCCGGGCATAACCACTGCCCAGGTTGCCGGCTCCCTTGCAGGATTTATGGCCATCTACGGACTTCTGGTGGCATTGTGTGTTTTCCTTTTGTCCAAATACGGACGCAAAGGACCGGAACCGGCAGTTCAGGATTAACTGCCGGCACGAGTTAATCCTTTAACTCTTAAGACAATAAATTCAGGCATCAAACAACAAACATCTTTTTTTGGAGGTAACCCATGCTCGAGACCACCTGGTTTTTGCTCTGGGGTATATTGTGGGCGGTCT
>PXDF01000087.1 GCA_003566455.1 Desulfonatronovibrio sp. | reverse complement strand
TGTCCCGAAGCACCCCGGCCTGCTCGTAATAACCAGCCCTGTGCTCCACACCCAGGGTCTCAGCCGCGGTTATATGTACCTGATCTATGTAATTGCGGTTCCAGATGGGCTCGAAAATGGAGTTGGCAAAGCGGAACATGATAATATTCTGAACTGTTTCCTTGGCCAGGTAATGATCAATCCTGAAAATCTGATGTTCCTTGAAATGCCTGTGAATTACCCTGTCCAGCTCAACAGCTGATGCCAGATCGTGTCCAAAGGGCTTTTCCACGACAATCCTGGACCAGCCCCTGGTCTCATCTTCAAGGGCAAGCCCAGATTTGCCGAGCATCCGGGCGACTGTTTTGTACAGGGCGGGAGGTATGGCCAGGTAAAATATCCTGTTGGGGGGGATGCCTTGTTTATCTTCCTGTTTTCCCAGATACTCCTTAAGGATGGTGTAGGAATCCAGACTGTCATACTCAATAGGCTGATAATGCAGTGATTTTTCAAACTCCAGCCATTTTTCATTGTCAGTTTCCGCCTTTTCCCCAAGAGCCTCCCTGACCCGCGTTGTAAATGCCGGACTGTCCATTTCGGTCCTGGCGCAGCCCGCAATAATGAATCTGCCAGGCATTTTGTTGTTGACAAAAAGATCAAACAGAGAGGGGATGAGCATTCTGAAGGCCAGATCTCCAGAAGCCCCGAAAATGACAATGGTGCAGGGCTCAACCAGTTGGTCGGGAGGGCAGGCGTCAAGGGCTGCCGGCCTGTCCGGAACCGGGCAGGACACTGTACCCAGAACCTGCCGGGATGTTTTTTCCGTGTTGTTCATGATATCTCTCAGGCGGAGCTATTCACCACAATGGAGGTTTAATTGCAAAGCCTGCATTTTTTCTGGTTTTCGCCATTACTGCATGTTTGACCGGCCTTGAGCCCGTTAGCCAAAACCATGCTCAAATTCCATGTGCAAGGTTCAAAATTCAACGCCTGGCAGTTAAGACATGAAGCAATCTTCTGGATCATGGTTTTGGCTTACGGGCTCACGCCGGGAGTTTGCAGTAAAAGAAAACCAGAAAGAGCGCAGGCTGATGGCAAAAATAATTGAATAATTACTCTCAGGCAATGGCAAAAAAATCAGTCTTCCTTTTTTGAACCTGCCACTTTGACCTCATGCCCGCCAAACTCCCTTCTCAATGCGGCCAGGACCCGATCGGAAAAAGGATCTCTCTGTCTGGAGCGAAACCGGTTCATGAGCGACAGGGTGATGACCGGGGCATTGACCCCTGTTTCCACTGCCTGCTGCACTGTCCACCGTCCTTCCCCTGAATCTTCCACGTAGCCCTGGATACTGGATAACTTCTCGTCCGAGGCAAAGGCCTTTTCCGCGAGCTCCAGGAGCCATGACCGGACAACGCTTCCCTGGTTCCAGAGATGGGCCACTTCTGAATATCTCAGCTCCTGGGAGTACGGGGAGGAGTCCAGGATCTGAAATCCTTCCCCATAGGCCTGCATCATGCCGTATTCAATGCCGTTGTGGACCATTTTTACAAAATGTCCGGCTCCGCTGGATCCGCAATAAAGATAGCCCTGTTCCGGGGCCAGGGTCTTAAATACGGGTTCAAGAAACTCATATGCCTCCCTGGGTCCTCCGATCATCAGGCAGTATCCGATCTCAAGACCCCAGATGCCCCCGCTGACCCCGGCGTCAACATAAGAAATATTCTTTTCCCCCAGAAATGATGCCCTTCGGATGTCATCTTTATAATAGGTATTACCCCCGTCAATCACTATATCACCGGGAGAAAGGATTTTATTCATGTGTCCCAGATGATCATCAATCACCTGACCGGCTGGAAGCATCATCCATATTATTCTTGGTGGACTCAGATATTCAGTCATCTCCTCCAGTGAATATGAAGCCTTAGCGCCCTCATCAGCTATTTCTCCGGTTTTTTCAGGGCTTCTGTTCCAGGCCACAACATCATGGCCTCCCTTGAGCAGTCTTCTGGCCATATTCATGCCCATTCTACCCAGTCCCATCATCGCGATTTTCATAATCATCTCCAGGTTGTTATCTATGATTTTTCGACAAATATAATGGATTTTTTCTAAATCCTGTTGACCTCAATCGCGGAACAGCCTTCATCCTGTCTGGATTTAGCCATTGCTGCATGTTTGACCGGCCATGATCCCGTTAGTCAGAACCTCGGCCATAAGCACCCTGCCCGGACTTTGATTAAAGTTTGATGGTTCTGACTTACGGGATCACGCCAGGGAGTTTGCAGCAACAGAAAGCCAGACAGGATGAAGGCTCGAAGATTTTCTGAAATCATGATCAATAGTATAATTACAATTGATAAATACCCTGTTTTATACTGGCCATTCAAAAAGATCAGTGACCTGCAAGTTCACTCACAGGCCCGCCCTTTGAGGCTGAAAAAGAATTTCAGTCCCTTTTTGATTTTCTCGGAAAATATTTTCGAAGCCAGGTATGATCCGGCTACCCGTTTGTTGATCTCACCCAGGGTGGGATAGGGATGTACTGCCGAGGCCAGGGTTGAAAGCTTGACTTTGCCGCTTAAGACCGCCACCCATTCGTTTATAAGTTCCCCAGCACCTGGTCCCAGGATCTGAACCCCGATCACTTTTTCCTTTTTATCCAGGATCATCTTGATCTTTCCCGAAGCGTTGCCCATAGCCAGGCTTCGGTCATTTCCGGAAAATTCCTCGGTCCAGACATTATAATCAATCCCGTGCCGGAAGGCCCTTTTTTCATTCATGCCCACGCTGGCCAGTTCCGGGTCAGTGTAGGTGCACCAGGGAAGAAAAGTGTAATCCGCTTTTCTGGGAAGCCGAAAAACCGCGTTGGCCAATACTATCCCGCCTTCATACCCGGCGGCGTGAGTGAACTGGTATTTACCGGTTATGTCTCCGGCGGCAAAGATATGTTTCTGAGAAGTCCTCAGTCTGGCATCCACCTGTATTCCCCTGGGACCAAATTCAACCCCGGCAACTTCCAGGTCAAGTCCCTCTGTATTGGGCGTCCTGCCCAGGGCCACCAGAATTTTTTCAGCACTGACTTTTTTCTCAGCCCCATTTGCTTCTTTTAAACGGACCTCTTTTTGCCGGCCTAGATCCTTGACACCTGTGACCTTTGCCCCAAGATAGAAATCGATTCCCTCTGCCTGGAGAATCCGCAGGACTTCATCAGCCATATCTTTGTCTTCTTTACTGAGGATCTGGTCACTTCTCTGTATGACTGACACCTTCGCGCCCAGCCTG
>PXDF01000083.1 GCA_003566455.1 Desulfonatronovibrio sp. | reverse complement strand
CAACAATGACGCCACCATCGGCAACATCATTGCCGAGGCCATGAACAAGGTAGGCAAGGAAGGCGTAATCACCGTGGAAGAGGCCAAGGGACTGGACACAACCCTGGATGTTGTTGAAGGCATGCAGTTTGACCGCGGATATCTTTCCCCGTATTTTGTAACAGACGCGGAAAAGATGGTCTGCGAAATGGATGAGCCATTGATCCTTCTGTGTGAAAAGAAGATTTCCACCATGAAAGACCTTTTGCCCGTTCTGGAACAGGTGGCCAAGATGAGCAAACCTCTGGTCATCATTTCCGAAGACATTGAAGGCGAGGCTTTGGCCACCCTGGTGGTCAACAAGCTTCGCGGCACGCTCCAGGTCACCGCTGTCAAGGCTCCTGGATTCGGTGAGAGACGCAAGGCCATGCTCCAGGATATCGCCATTCTCACCGGCGGACAGGTTGTTTCCGAAGACCTGGGCATAAAGCTGGAAAACGTGTCTGTTAATGACCTGGGAAGCGCCAAGCGCGTGGTAATTGACAAGGAAAACACCACCATAGTGGACGGCGCGGGCAAGAGCGAAGACATCAAGGCCAGGGTCAAGCAGATCCGGGCTGAGATTGACGAAACCACGTCTGATTATGACCGCGAAAAGCTCCAGGAAAGACTGGCCAAGATCGTGGGCGGAGTCGCCGTCATCAATGTGGGCGCTGCCACTGAAACTGAAATGAAGGAAAAGAAGGCCCGGGTTGAGGATGCTCTCAACGCCACAAGAGCCGCGGTTGAAGAAGGCATCGTGCCTGGCGGCGGAGTCGCTTATCTGCGCGCCCTGCCAGCTCTGGACAAGGTCAAGTTTGCTGATGACGATGAAAAGGCCGGCGTGGAGATTGTGCGCAGGGCCATTGTCACTCCCCTTCGTCAGATATGCATCAATGCCGGTTTTGAAGGTGCTCTGATCATCGAGAAGGTCAAGTCCCTAAAGGATGGTCATGGCTTTAACGCTGCCACCGGCGAATATGAAGACTTGATCAAAGCTGGTGTAATCGATCCTAAAAAGGTGGCCCGCATTGCCCTTCAAAACGCTTCCTCAGTAGCCTCGCTCCTCATGACCACAGAAGCGGCCATTGCTGAAAAGCCTGACGACAAAAAGGACACCCCCGGCATGCCCGGCGGCATGGGCGGTATGGGTGGAATGGGCGGAATGTACTAATTCCCCTGTTTTTTATATATATTATGCAAAAAGGCCGGACAAAAGTCCGGCCTTTTTTTTAGTCGAATTGTCATACAGCGCCTTCCCGGGTCATGCTTGCCAGAAAAAATATTCCCTGAATTGAGCGGTTTTTCCTGAAATTGCTGGAGATTGCTTTTCTTGGCTCGCAATGCCCGGTTCAGGCGGAACACCGGGGTCTGCTAAGTCTGAGATTGCGGGAGAGTCTTGGAGCTGGACGATCTCACAATTGTAAAGAGTCGCCCGGCTCGGGAAGAAAACCCCTGACCCCGGCCTGTACCAGCGTCTCCCTGACCAGAGGCCCGTTTCTTCTTCTCTGATCCCGGTTCATATGTACAGCGGCCAGATGTTTCACCCCGCAGGCCCTGGCAACAGACGCGGCCTCAAGGACGCTGCTGTGCCCTGGTGTAGGTGTGTCAAGGGTAAAAGTCTCGAAGATTCCCAGCTCGCAGTCACCAATAACGGGCAGGGCTGGATCAGGGACCTTGCCGTCCCCGGTGTAAAAAAGGCTTTTCCCTTCAAAGTCGCACCTGACTCCAAGACTTGGCACAGGATGCTCAATATCAACAGCCCTGGCGGAAATCCCTGCAATATCAAAAGGGCTTGAAGGGTCAACCTCAGAAAAAATAATCTTAAAGGAAAGGTTTTTAATTTTGGAAGGATAGGCCAGTTCCATGGATTCTGTAACTGCTTTTCTAACTCCATTGACCCCGCAGATATACAGGTTCTTGTCCCGGCCATGTTCGCTGAACCTGAGTAAAAGCTGGGGCAGACCAAGGAAATGATCGCCATGCAGATGGGATATCCACACTCCGTCTAAGTCCAGAGGGTCAGACGCCGTTTTCCAAAATGCCGGGGCCGCTGTAAAACCGCAGTCAAAAAGAATGTATCTGCTTTTATACTGATGGGAAAATCTGACCAGAACACTGGTATTAGGCAGATTTTCGTCAAAGGCTTCCCCGACACCGCAAAAAACGGCTTCTATGGCTGGATTGCCTGTAAACAATTTTTTTTTATCACCTGTCATGACAATAACCCATGATCCAGAGTAAAAAATAATGTTCAAAAATAATTGAAAAAACTGGAATCTGGCCGATGCAGTTATATTAAACCTTTGGCCTGGCTCTGAGTAATTCTGAAGGCCACAGAGAATAGATGATGAATAAAGTCCACATACTCAACTGCGACATTGGGAGGAGTTTTGATTCGGGCCGGAGCAAAATTGACAATGCCTTTGATTCCTGCTTCCAGGAGATAATTTACCGCCCTTTGAGCCCTCTCAGCAGGGGTGGTGATGATTCCTATTTCAACATTGAGCTCCCTGGTCTTCTCGGGCAGTTTGCTGGAACAGATAACTTCCAGGCCGCCTATTTCTTCTCCTATTTTGAATGGATCACAATCAAACGCGCCAACAATGATGAACCCCCTCTTGCGCAGCACCCCGTGCCTCAGCAATGCCCGGCCCAGGTTGCCCACTCCAACAACCGCCACATTCCATGTCCTGTCAAGGCCAAGGCTCTGTTTAATGGCTTCTTTGAGTTCAAAAACATGATAGCCTACGCCGCGCAGTCCGAATTCGCCGAAATAGGCCAGATCTTTCCGGATCTGTGAAGGATTCACGCCGCAGGAAACAGCCAGTTTTTCAGATGATACCACCTTGACTCCCTGGCGCTCCATTCCTTCCAGCTCCTGGACATAGATTGCCAGCCTGGAAATAGTGGCTCTGGGGATTCGTTCGTATTTGCGGTGGGGCATAGTGAAATTTTTAACAATCTTTTTTATAAAAAAGGGGAGAGCGTGAAACTCTCCCCTCAATACACGGTTTATACGAACGGGTTGGCGAACAGGAGAATAAGGTTGATAACCAGAGCGTAAATAGCCAGAGACTCGATCATAGCCAGACCAATGAGCATGGTAACAGTAATTTTACCACTGGCCTCAGGGTTACGGGCTGTGCCTTCACAAGCGCCTTTAAGACCCAGACCCTGTCCAATGCCGGTTCCAAAAGCGGCAATACCCATGCCGATGGCGGTTGCCAGGGCGATGTTGGAAATTACCTCGGGAGCGACGTCAGCGGCAAAAGCCACACTGGCCAGACCAACCAGAAGAGCCGTGTTCAGCAGTACCAAAAAAATCTTGCGCATTAGTAAAACCTCCTAAAAATGATATTTAATTTGGTCAAAAGACCATTTCCCCCGAAATTAATGAGCTTCTTCAAAAGCACCTTTGAGATACATCATGGTCAGCATGAAGAATATGAAGGCCTGCATTGTCTTCATAAGCAAAAACAAAATGAATATGGGCAGAGAACCCAGCAGAGGCGCCAGCAGAAACATCAGAGCGATAACAATTTCCTCGCCGCGGATGTTTCCAAAAAGCCTGAGAGTCAATGAAAGCGGCCTGGCCAGGTGGCTGACGATCTCAATGGGAAACATGATGGGTGACAGCCACCAGTATGGACCGGTGAAGTGTTTGATATAGCCCAGCCCATGGAGCTTTATTCCCCAGTAGTTATAGTAGAAAAACACAAACAGGCCCATGCTGGCGGTGGTGTTGATATTGGCTGTGGGTGCGTCTGAACTGGGCAGCAGACCTGTAATGTTACAGAACCAGATATAAATAAACAGGGTAAAAAGAACGGGAAAAACCTTGCGTCCGGACTCTCCCATATTGGCCACCACAAAATCTTCAACCGATTTTATTAAAAACTCGAAGAAATTCTGCGCCCCCCTTGGAATAAGGGTCATCCTCCTTGTGGCCAGCCATCCCAGAAGCAGAAGCAAGGCAATAATCGCCCAAGAATAAACAACATGGTAAGGAATGTACAAGCCGAATAATTTTGGGATTTGTCCCAGAATCAAAAATTGATGTAAGTCGCCAGCCATTTATTAAGCCTCCTTGAGTTTTTGACCAACCAGAGTGGCGCCAAATATTAAAACATTCAAAAGGACAACACTTAAGCCAATCAGCAATGAAAAAATATTCGCATTCCAGTAAACAATGGCTACATACAAAATCAGACCGGTAAGGCCGAGTCTGATATAAAAGCTGAACAGCAGAGGCGTAACAGCTCCTTTTTTGACATGCACCAGCTCCTGGATGAGTTTGGCAAGAAAATAAAAATTAAAGGTACCCAGAACCGCACCCGTTACAAAACCCGTGAGCAAGGGACCATAAAAAAAAATCAGAAAAATGACCGTGCCCAGAATGCTGAGGTAGACCTGATTGCGAACCATTATCCTGACCTGATGCAGGACCAGGCCCCTGCCATGCAGAAAGGCTTCTGTTCTTTTATTGATCCTGTCCAGAATCACTCTGTTTATCCGCCTCGTGAATTTTCTTGGCTTCGTGATACATGTTTTTGAAGCCGGCCGCAATCCCAAAAATAAGGAAACTAATCAGAAACCATGGCTGGGTCCCAAGCCACTTGTCTAAAAAATAACCAATGGCAAACCCCACAAAAGTGCAGGAGACCAGGTGAATTCCCAGAAGGCTGGCTTTTCCCAGGTCTCCCCACAGGGACTGTTTATTTTTAGATCTGAAAAACATGTTATTTTTTAACCATTATTTCCGGCAGATCGTGCTTTCATTCACAAAGTCCAGTTTCTAGCATACCAGTCAGTATCAAGTCAATCCAATTCATGGCTGGAATTTTTTTTTGAGAGAAAAAATTTCTTGCTGGCGTCCTGTTGCCCGGAAAATTACGACCTTGCTATCCTCCGGAGATAGCGATATATTTCAAAGTTAAGTTTTCAATTGAATATAATTAGAGGAATTGATGAAAAAAAACAAGCCATTGCCCCCGTCCAGACTCAGCGTTTCCCTTGCTCCTGCCAGACTTAAATTCTCCCACACCGGAGCTGTCCGGTCAAATGATTTTGACTCAAGAAAATGCCAGCAAAGGGCGTTTGAAGCCCTGGAACTGGCCTTAACAATAGACCGCCCCGGATACAACATATATCTTTGTGGTGAAAAAGGCCTGGGCAGAACCAGGTTTGTCAAAGATTTTCTGACACCCAGGGCCGCTTCCATGAAAATCCCGGGCGATTTCATCTATGTCAACAATTTTCAGGACCCGGATCAGCCCACAGCTATTGAAATCCCTCCCGGATCCGCAAGGCAGTTCAAGCGGGACCTGGGTGCGGCCATAAAGAAAATCAGAGAATCCATACCTTCTGGTTTTGAACAGGATTTTTATGTTCGCAGGCATGGGGACCTGATCAAGCAATACAATGATATCCGTGAAAACCTTCTGAGCCGCATGGAGCATCAGGCCAATAAAAACGGATTCAGTCTCAATGTGGATGAAAACGGCTCCCTGACTCTTTTTCCTCTGGTTGAAGGAAAGGTCCTGACTCCTGAGGAATTTGAGAAGCTCAATCCTGACCTCAAGAAAAATCTTAAACAGGAAAGCAGCAAGATTATGGAGGCCCTTCTTGGTCTGTCAAGACAGATAACAAAAAAAGAACAGGACCTGCGGGAAAATGAAAAACAGCTTGACCAGGAAGTTGCCGGGGAAAGGGCAGATTTCTGTCTAAAGGAAGTGCTGGACAGCTACGGTCACATACCCAGGATCAAACAGTTTATCGGGGACCTGAAAAATGATATCCTGGAAAATATTGAACATTTCAAGCCAAAAGAGCAGGCCCAGGAAGCCCCTGCTGATATCTTCGGGACAAGCCAGGAGGGTTTTTTTTCAAGATATGAAGTAAATATCTTTGTGGATAACTCTGCTCAGAAAGGATTGCCCATTCTCATTGAAGACAACCCGGTCTACTTTAATCTTATGGGCTGCATAGAACGCGAATCAGAGATGGGCACCTATTATACTGATTTCACTCTGCTCAAGTCCGGAAGCATCCATAGAGCCAATGGGGGGTTTCTGGTGCTCAGGGCCGAAGACATCCTGTCCCAGCCACAGTCCTGGGAAGGTCTATTGAGATGTCTGCGTTCTGGAAAGGCTGAAATTGACGACCCATCAGATCATTATGATATGGTCCGCACCAGAACCGTCCGTCCTGAGCCTGTTCCCCTGGACATAAAAATAATCATCATCGGATCTGACGATGTTTATGAAATACTCCTTGATGCTGATGAAAGATTTTCCAAGCTGTTCAAGATCAAGGCGCACATGCAGGAATCCATGGTCAGAAACAGCGATTCAATCCACGAGCAGAGCGTGACCCTGGCCAGGATCGCCCTGGACAACAAACTGCGCAGTTTCACCAGGGACGCGGTGGCCGCCCTTGTGGACCATTCTTCAAGGCTGGCAGGAGACCAGCAGAAACTCTCACTGAAATTATCCCATATTTCCGAACTCATGATCGAGGCTGACGCCTTTGCCTCCATGGAAGACAAAACACGGGTGGATGCCGGTTGCGTGCGGAGGGCCCTTGAAGCCAGGAGGTACCGCCTCAATCTTTACGAAGATGAATTTTTGTCCGAATATGAGCGCGAAGCAATCAAGGTGCCCACCCACGGTTTCAGCGTGGGCCGGGCCAATGGTCTTTCTGTTTCAGCATTCGGAGACTATATCCTGGCCCTGCCCCATCAGATATCCTGTACAACAGGAGTCGGGCACGGCGGAATAATGGACCTGGAGCGAGAGGCTGAACTGGGAGGACCCATACACACCAAGGGCATGATGATCATCAAGGGCTATCTGCAGAACCTGTTTGCCCAGGATAAGCCACTGGTTCTTTCAGGCAGTCTTTGCTTTGAACAAAGCTACGCCCAGATCGATGGCGATTCCGCTTCAGGGGCCGAGCTGGCCGCCCTGCTTTCAGCCCTTTCCGGAATCCCCATAAATCTGTCCTTTGCCTTTACCGGAGCTGTAAGCCAGTCTGGGGCCATCATGGCTGTAGGGGAAGTGACAAGGAAAATCGAAGGATATTTTGAAGTATGCAAAAGAAAGGGGCTGACCGGAAAACAGGGGGTAATAATTCCCAAGGACAATGTCACCCACCTCATGCTCAGTGATTCAGTTGTTCAGGCGGCCAGGGAAAAGATGTTTCATATTTACGCTGTGGAAAGCATAGAACAGGCCATGGAGATCCTGACCGGAGTAAAGGCCGGGAAAAAACTGACCAATGGAGGTTTTTCTCAGGGCTCCATTTACCACCATGTCAATGAAAGGCTCAGACAGCTGGCACACCTGGCAGACCAGAAGGTCAGGAGGATTGCTGACAGAAAGAAGCGTTGAATCATTGAATCAGTGGGGCAGTAGTCGGACATCGGACGTCTGAAATTAATCCTTAATCCCTTTTTTTCTTCTCTTTCTTTATCTCTTAGCCCCAGCGCTCTCAGTCTCTCAGTCTTTCTTCCCTAATCTTTTAATCCTTAATTTACTTCCTGAATTCCAAAGAAAAGAGCGTACAGAACCGGGGCTACAACCAGAGTCAGCACGGTGGCAAAGGTCAGCCCGAATACAATAGCTATGGCCATGGCTATCCAGAACACGTCAAACAGAAGCGGGGTCATGCCCATGACCGTGGACAGAGTGGCCATCATCACCGGCCTGAGCCTGCTCACGGAAGCTTCAAGCAGGGCTTCATACTTTTCCCTTCCGGAATCTATATAAATGTCCACCTGATCAAGGAGTACCACCACATTCTTGATGAGCATGCCTGAAAGGCTCAAGGTGCCCAAAAGGGCCAGAAACCCGAAAGGCTGCCCGGTAAACAGAAGACCGACTGTAACCCCGATCATGGCCAGGGGCAGAACCAGAACAATGATCAAAGGCTGGTAAAGGGAACTGAAAAGGCCCACAACCACAATGGCCATCAGCATGAAGCTTATGGGTACACCGCCGAAAACTTCAGCCTGGGAGTCCCTGGACTTTTCATATTCTCCACCCCATTCCATTCTGTAGCCCGTAGGAAGTTCAATGGCCTCCATGTCCTGCCTGATTCTGTCCATGAGTTCCTGGCCGTTGCCCTTTCTTGATTCAGCCTGGGCCGTAATGGTCCTGACCCTGTCTCGTCTGACAATGACTGAATCTTCCCATTGCAGCCCGGCCCGGGATACGGTCTGGCCCAGGGGAACCCCCTGTTCAGCCTCCAGGGCCCGGACATTAATGGAATAAATATCCTCAAGCCTTTTTCTGTATTCCTTGGGCGGCCTGAGGACTATGGGCATGAGCTTGTCTCCCTCCCGGTATATTCCAATGCTGATTCCGTGAAAATTCAGCTTCAAAGCCCTGGCCAGGTCTTCCCGGTCCACCCCTGTCCTGATTCCCCTGGCCTGGGAGTACTCAAGCTCAATAGTCTTGACCCTTTGCCTCCAGTTATCGCGCACTTCCATGGCATCAGGATCAGACCTCATGATCTCTTTGGCCTGTTCAGCCAATCCGCGCAAAACATCCCTGTCATCACCGCTGAATCGGACCTCAACTGAAAATTCAACTGGAGGACCCATTGGAAACTTGCGCACCCTGGGCTCAGCATAGGCAAAATTCTTTGCCAGGTAAGCGTCCGCAAAATCCTTGACCTTGTTCAGGTTGGAAGGATCATCTATATTGATTATGATCTGCCCGAAACTGCTGTTGGGAAAACGGGGTTCCATGGGCAGATAAAACCTTGGAGCTCCTTCGCCCAGGAAAGAACCCACAGATGTTATATTGGGATGTTCCATGAGTTTTTTTTCAATGATTTTAGCATCATGGGAAACAGCTTCAATTCTGGAACCCTCAGGCAGCCAGTAGTCAAGTTTGAGTTGAGGTCTCGTGGAAGGAGGGAAAAAAGTCTTGTCCACTTTGGTGAATCCAGCCAGGGAAACAAGAAACAAAACCCCCATAATGGTCAGGACCAGTCCTTTTCTGTTCAGGCTGAAAGCGAGAATCTGACGGTAAAGCCGGTATATCCTGCCGGAATGAGGATCCTTTTTCTGATTTTTTTCATCCAAATCTTTGCCCAGAAACATATGACACCACAAAGGTGTGACGCTCATGGCCAGAAACCAGCTCACCAGGAGGGATATGGCGATTACTGTGAACAGACCCCGTGTATACTCGCCGGTATCGTCCCCTGCCAGGACAATGGGCATGAAGGCGAAAATCGCCACCAGAGTGGCTCCCATAAGGGGCCAGGCTGTTTCCTTGACTGTCTGCCTGGCTGCTTCAAGTTTTTTCATCCCTGTCTGCATCCTGACCAGCACGCCTTCAGTCACAACAATGGCGTTGTCCACCAGCATGCCCAGGGCGATAATTAGAGCGCCCAGGGATACCCTGTCCAGATCAAGGCCCATGAACCGCATCAGGGCAAAGGTTATGAGGATGGTTAGAACAAGACCGCTGCCAATGATCACTCCGCTGCGGATACCCATAAACAGAAGAAGAAGAAGAGACACAATGCTTACAGCCTGAATCAGGTTGATCATGAATGAGTCAATGGCCTGATTTACCTGATCAGGTTCAAAGGCCACATAATGCGTTTCAACACCTGGGGGCAGCCTGTCCTGAAGCTCATGGAGTCTGGCAGTAACCCCCAGTCCCATTTCTATGACATTTCCTCCTGATACAGTCGAAACGGCAATGCCCAGGGCTTCCATGCCATTAAAGCGCATCAGGTTTGCAGGGGGCTCAATCAGACCTTTTCTGACAAGGGCCACGTCTCTAAGAAGAAAAGTCTTTTCCCGGCCGGTTACGGGCTCCACCATTCCGAGAACTAGATCGCCCACATCCTCCACGCTTGTGAACTCACCCGTGAGGGCGAACCTTACCCTCTCCCTGCCCAGATCAGCGCTTCCCGGGTCAGTCAGCATGTTCTGCTGTTCAAGAAGAGACAGTACCCGGCCAAGGGGAATGCCCATCTCTGCCAGCCTGGACCTGGAAATGTCCACGTAAACGCATTCTGTCTGTTCTCCCCAGATCTCCACCCTGGAGACCTGGTCCACCATGAGGAGTTCTCTCTGGACAAGGTCAGCGTAATGCTTCAGATCCTCATAAGCATACCCCCGGGCGATCAAGGCTATGAGCACGCCGTAAACTTCGCCGAAATCGTCTTTAACCAGGGACGGACCCGCCCCGGGGGGAAGTTCGGACTGGACGTCGTTTATTTTTCTGCGCAGATGATCCCATTCCTGGGGAACATCTCTGGTGGGAACATTGTCCTGGAGATAGACATAGGCGATGGACATCCCGGCTCTGGATTCGGTTCGCACATAATCAAGGCGGTCCAGTTTCTGAACCGCCTTTTCTATGTTTTCAGTAACCTCTTTTTCCACCTGCAGAACAGAGGCTCCTGGATAAGGCGTGACCACCACCGCAAGCTTGATGGTGAATTCAGGGTCTTCCAGTTTCCCCATCTTGAAATAGGAAATCACCCCTGAAACAGCCAGAACAAGGGATATGAAAAGGAAGAATGTTTTCTTTCTTATGGCGAATTCAGCGATATTCATGAGTTATGGATTGAGGGATCAGGGAATTAAGGATTAATTGCAGACCTCAGACATCGGACGTCAGACATCCGACTACTGATTCACCGGCTACGGACGCACTGACTCACTGACAGCTGACACACTGATTAACTTACGCACTGATTCACCGACTCACCGATTCACCTTCATGCACAACCCTGACCTTCTGTCCTTCCTTGAGAAAGTCAGCCCCGCCGATTACAATTACTTCTCCGGGCTGGAGCCCATCAAGAACCTCTATGCCCCGGCTGGTTATCTGTCCCGGCGTGATTTTTCCGGATCTGACTGTTTCCGTGTCAGGATCATAGATCCAGAGCATGTTCTGTTGACCGTGACTGAAAATAATCGCTGTTTCCGGCACTACAAGAAATCCCTGCTCCCGCCCGGATTTAAAGGCAATATAAACATCCGCGGCCATGGACGGATAAACCGGAATATCCAGAGGCCTGTCCATGATGGCGGTCAGCCTGTAAGTCATGCCCGTGGCAGCCGCGTCTGTGGTTATTTCCTTGATCCTGGCCGGAAAGAAATGCTCTGGAAAAGTTTCCAGCCGGACATGAATGCTTCTGATCATGTCCTTCTGGACCATCAATTGTTCAGGTATGCCCACGGTTGCCTCAAGCCTGGAGATATCCTGAAGCCTGACAACAGGCTGTCCAGCGGAAACGTTCTCATGGTTATCCACATATTTTTCAGCCACGTAACCGTCAAAAGGAGCCCTGAGCACAGCATCGTCCAGAGCTGAACGGGCCTTATCCAGCTGTGCCTCCAGGGAGCTGATCCTGGCCCGCATGGCCTCGATATCTTCTTCCCTGGAACCGGTTACGGCCTTTTCCAGCTCCATTTCCAGAGTGCGCGTCGCGCTTATGGCCTCTTCCTTTCTGCTCCTGGCACTGTCCAGGTCCGACGCCGCGATGGCATCCATCTCAAAAAGCTTTTCATATCTATGGTGCTGCGAGATTGCTTCTTCCTGAACGGTACGGGCGGCTGACAGCCTTGATTCAAGGGCCAAAACATCTTCAGTCCTGGAACCGGTCAGCATTGCCCTTAAATTGGCCCTGGCTTCATCAAGATTTCCGCTGATATTTCTGATGGCTATCTTAAAATCCCTGGGATCAAGCACAGCAATCTTATCCCCGGATTTCACATGCTGGCCTTTTTTAACCGGAAACTGAGTCATGTTATTGGAAACGCGGAAAGAAAGGTTGACCTCATGGGCTGGACTGATCCTGGCCGGAAACACCCTGGTCAGGGTCTGGCCGGATTCAGGCACGGTCATGGTCCTCACCGGCCTGATGGTTTCATCATGGGGTTCGTCTGTCTGACATCCTGACACAGTTAAGATCAGAAATATGGTTAAAAATTTCAACAAGAATGAATACATACCAGCACCTTTGGTTCATGGCCTGTGATTATTGATGCTGCCAGGGTCGGTTTTCAGTAAGCCCTGGCCGTGAACTTTGCGCGCGCTGATAAATATGAGCCGTGGAACTGTCCAGAGGTTCAGGCAGGGCTGATTGAAAAAGATCTGACAGATAAGAATCATTTTGCCGTCAGGCTGATGTTCTTCTGACCCATGGAGTTGTATAAGGAGGCCAGGGCCTTGAGATAGTCGGCATTGGCCCTGATGAGGTTGGCTTCGGCCCCTGAAAGTTTGGCCTGAGCATCCAGAACATCTGTGTTGGTCCCTACCTGGGCCTCGTAACGGGCCACTGCCATACGGAAACTTTCCCTGGCCTCTTCCAGGGCCTGCCTGGCAACGGAAATCCTCTCACGGCTTTCTTCAATGTTCAGATAGCTCGATTTAACCTCAAATGCCACTGTCTTAAGCAAATTCTCATATTCAGCCATGAGCTGTCTGGTATTCTGTTCAGCCTGCTTATAGGCGTAATAGGTCCTGCCCCACTCAAAAAGAGTCCACTCCAGCTGCACTCCGGCCCGCCATTCGCTTCGATCCTGGAGTCTGCTGCCGCTGACTGTAGGGTCGTCACCCCGCCGGAAAAGATCAAAATTGGCCCCAATCTGGGGATAAAAGGAGCTTGCCGTGATCTTCTCATCCTTGAGGGCAATCTGTATGGTTTTATCCGCAATGAATATGTCTGGTCTGTTTTTAAGGGCGATTTCCCTGCACTCGTCAAGTCCAAGGACAAAGGGCACAAAATCCAGTTCGCCCAGAAAAAAAACTTCCTTTTCCAGGGGCAGATTCAAAAGAGTGTTCAACCTGGCAGTAAGAATATCCACCAGGTTTCTGGCTGAAATGAGATCCTGCTCTGCCTGGGCCACGTCCACCTGGGCCTGAAGCACATCCAGCTTTGGAACCAGGCCAACCTCAAAAAAAGACTGGCTGACATTAAGCTGGGATTTGAGCCTGGTCAGGGAGTCCTCAGCCACCCGGACCGACTCCCTGGCCGCCAGCAGGTCAAGAAAGGTATCCTGAATCCCCAGGATCAGCTCCAGCTCGGCTCTGTCAAGTTGTGACCGGGCCTGTTCATTCCCAAGCTTTGCCTTTTCAAAATTGCTCAGGATATTGTAGCCGGTGAACAGAGGCTGCTGAATATTGAAATTCATGACCCATACATCGCGCGAATCCTTTATCCTTCTGCCGGTTGTCGGATCCATGCCTGAAGGAGCATCGTCCAGACGGGTGTAGCCGTATGAGGTTTTAAACCTGGGGCCAAAGGCGCCCCTGGCTGACTTCACGCCATACTCAGTGCCAATAAGGGCTTCCCGCACAGCCTGCAGGGATTGATTGCGCTCAAGGCCCATGTTTACGGCAGCCTCCAGGTCAAGAACGTCCTGGGCCCCGGATTTGTCAAAGGGGGCGAGAAGCAGCGCCCATACTAGACATAAGCAGACAATAGCTAATGGTTTCATTGTTAAATCTCCAAAAATTTGTCATGATAAATCACTGGACCGTAATTTATCAAAAGCACAGATCCACTGAAGACCTTTTCCACAGCCTGCGGGCCGCAGGGAAATTCAAAGGGACAAAACCCATTTGCCCGCCCCGGGGATATTTCCTGGATCTTTCCCTGATGACTGCCCCGAGCAGTAGAGATCAGGAGCCAATAAATGTGTTGCGCTGTTGAACAATACTTATTAGATTAACAAATTATTTTTAAGTTAACAATATAAAACATATCAGGAACACCATCCTTACGCGCCCGTAGCTCAGCCGGATAGAGCGTCGGACTTCGAATCCGCAGGCCGGGGGTTCGAATCCCTCCGGGCGCGCCATAAAATTTAATTGGTTATAATTAATAATTATAGCCTTTTTTCATTTTGAACTCAAGAAAGGCCCTGAGTCTGATAAAAACTTTGAATTTGTCGGCACCCTCTTGAGTTGTCAACCATTTCAACCAGCCCGATACCAAAATCCAATCGGTCTTTGATTGAACTCCCCATTAATCAATGCTGATCAATTTTTATTTAACACTTAAACTTTTAATCACACAAAATTATTGACAACGACGGAACCAGGACTCATAAATAAACTTATAAAAAACAAGTCAGGGCAATGAGTGCCTGTGCTTTTCATCTCAAGACCCCTTCCCTAGGGCTTATCACATCTTTCATGCCCTGAACTCTGGCTGATTTTGCAACCATATTTCCAAGAT
>PXDF01000033.1 GCA_003566455.1 Desulfonatronovibrio sp. | reverse complement strand
TTAGACAGGCTGTTCAAAAATTCCAAGTGCAAGGAGCAAAAAAAGTTCAAGGTCGCGGCGTATTTAGGATACGTAAGAGTTTGAAATTTTTGCAGCGACGCAGCAATTGGGAGATTTTCAACAACCTGTTAAGCTTTGGCTTTTTTCAGGAGTGAACGAACAGTTTCCGTGGGCTTGGCTCCCTTGTCCAGCCAGACCTTGACCTTTTCCATGTCAATACTGATCTCAGCGGGCTCTTTCATTGGGTTGTAAAAACCGAGATATTCCAGCGCCCTGCCATCGCGCCTGGTTTCATTATTGAGTGCAACAAGGCGATAAAAAGGCTTCTTTTTTGAGCCCATCCTCGTCAGTCTGATTCTAAGTGCCATGTGAATTAAACCCCCGTTTTGAATAATGTGAATTAAAAGTTAGTGATTTATTTATAAAAATTAATTTGTTAAGATTATTCAAAATGCGCAGCCATTGTTTCAGGCTGATTAAAATGAATAGAAAAGATAAGATATTGTTCTAAGCCGGATACATTATGCCTGAATTAGTTTTATACTATATTCAAAAACAGTTTTGTCCAGCAACTTTACTTTTTCTTTTTCTTTTGTTTAACCTTTTTCCTCTTGGTTTTAGCCCTGCTTTTTGAGGATTGCCTGGAAATCCCAGAGCCTCCAGAATTTCCCGTCATTCCAGGAATTCCCGGCATAGAAGGCATTTTACCCCCCTCCTTGCCCACCATTTTCTGCATCATTTTCTGCATCTGCTCAAAATTATTCAGAAGCTGGTTCACGTCCTGAACAGTGGTTCCGCTACCCGCGGCAACGCGTTTCTTTCTGGACGCGTTAAAAATTTTAGGATTGCGTCTTTCCCCAGGAGTCATTGAATTGATGATTGCTTCCAATCGGACCATTTCTTTTTCCGGTACCTTAACATTTTTCAGCTTTTCTTGCATCTTTCCCATGCCTGGAATCATCTTTAAAAGGCCTTCAATAGAGCCAAGTTTTTTGAGCCTGCGCATCTGCTTGCGAAAATCATCCAGATCAAACTGGGCCTTTTGGAACTTTTCGTGAATGTCCCTGGCTTCATCTTCATTAATATCTGACTGGGCTTTTTCTATTAGAGTCAGGATGTCGCCCATGCCCAGAATTCTTGAAGCCACCCGATCGGGGTGAAAAACCTCCAGGTCACTCAGTTTCTCACCAGTTCCAATAAACTTTATGGGCTTGTTGGTCACAGACTTGATGGACAAAGCGGCCCCACCCCTGGCATCGCCTTCCATCTTGGTCAGGATGATACCGGTAAGATCCAGAAGTTCGTTGAATTTCTGGGCCACATTGACAGCGTCCTGCCCGGTCATGGCGTCAGCTACAAAAAGAACCTCATGGGGCCGACACTTTTCTTTGATCCGGACCAACTCGTCCATGAGCTTTTCATCCACGTGAAGTCTGCCCGCAGTGTCCAGCAATACAGCTGTATAAGCTTTTTGCTGAGCGGCTTCCAAAGCCTGGACGCAAATATCAACAGGGCTGTCCTGGGGGCTGGAAGGAAAAACAGGCATATCCAGTTCCTGACCCAGCTTTGTTAACTGATCAATGGCAGCTGGTCGGTAAACATCGGCTGGAACAAGAAATGGAACATATTTCAGGCGACGAAGATATAGAGCCAGCTTAGCTGTAGAGGTGGTTTTTCCCGAGCCCTGAAGACCCACCAGCATAATTACTACCGGGGGCTTGGTCTTGAGGTTAAGACCTGACTGCTGACCTCCCAGAAGTTCCACAAGCTCATCATTGACAATTTTTATTACCTGCTGTCCGGGAGTAAGACTTTTGAGCACATCCTGACCCATAGCCCGCTCCCTGATCCTTTCGGTGAAATCTTTGACAACTTTGTAATTTACATCGGCCTCAAGAAGAGCAAGGCGTACCTCCCTCATGCCCTCCATGATGTTTTTTTCATCCAGACGGCCGTGACCCTTGAGCTTTTTAAAGACTGAGTTAAGTCTGTCGGATAAACTGTCGAACATTATTTATATATGACCCCGGTCAAAATAAAGAGAAAAGTTAATATACTTATCTTCAACCGCGCTTCAAGTCAAGAAAAGTGTTTAATGCCTGGCATATCAACTGACTTCTCTGCGACCTTGTTTTTTCCCAGTGTCTTTGACAGGCGGCTACCCCCCCTGGCCACTGAATTCCCAGATCCTTTGAAATACAATCTCCAGCATCATGGGCTCATGTTCCAGTGACTTGAGCACCTGTAAATCAAGGCCAGGATGTTTTCCTTTCAACTCGGTCACAAGGGCTGGAATATCCTTTTGCACATGGCTGCCGTCAAAAAGGAAATAGGGGAAAATGATAATTCTTGAATATCCCCCAGATGCCAGATCTTCAACCGCGTCAGTCAATGTGGGAGTGCCCAGGGAATAAAAAGCCGGCACAACAGGGCTTCCTGATCTTTTATTCAACACGCTGACCATTTTCACAAAACTTTCTCTTGCCTGCTTATTCCTGCTCCCGTGGGCCAGTATTATCACCGCCTGTTTTTTCATGACTTCCCTCTTTTTAAGAAATACTAGGAAAATCCAGGCCAAACCACAACAAAATATTTTAATTGATGTGCGGGTTCATCTGAAATAAATCTCTGCTCCGGTCAGGCAATCAACTGGTGAATTCACTCTTAGCTCACTGGGATGTAGAAATGGGTTCGAAGAATTTGATTTGTCTCAAGACATTTTTTTTCGGTCACTGTGGAATGGCAGCTGCATAATGTCAATAATATTGAAATTATTGACAAAAAATCTTATTGTCAGCTATAATAAAAAGATCTGTCCTGCTGTTGATCATAAAAAAATTTATATTGCCATTATTTTGTAAATATGCGATTCTGAGATCAGATAAACAGGTGATAGCACTATTGCCCGTGCCAATAGCTCAAATTCCCTGTTTTGTTTTTTGTTGATTGTCAGACATATCATTCATATTTAACGCCTTTATTTCAAAATAGTTTTAGAAAGGCTGTTCTTACACGCAACTTCCCAAGGAGGATTTTTATGGCAGATGCAGCGATCAAACTGGGTACTGAACCCAAAACCACCTTTTTTGATAAGGTCAAAGGCTTGCTGCCTGAAGAAGGACATTTAAACCTTTGTCTTACATGCGGCGCCTGCTCTTCCGGCTGTCCGGCCACCGGTCTGGAAGACATGGACCCCAGAAAATTTCTGCGCATGGCCGCTCTGGGCCTTGACGAAGAAGTAACCAAATCCCCGTGGGTCTGGATGTGCACACAGTGCAGACGGTGTGTCTATGCCTGTCCCATGAGCATAGACATCCCTCAAATGGTTTTCCAGGCCCGCAAGACCTGGCCCAAGGACAAAAAGCCACAGGGCATAATGGGTTCATGCGAGCAGGCCTTGAGAACCGAAGGCAACAGCGCCATGGGAGCTTCTTCAGAGGACTTCAAATTTGTGGTTGAAGACGTCCTTGAAGAGGTCAGGGAGGCTGACCCGAGGTTCAAGGACATGCAGGTGCCCATCAACAAAAAAGGCGCGGAATTCGTCCTGAACCAGAACTCCAGAGAGCCCGTGACCGAGCCCGATGAGATGGTTCCATTATGGAAGATACTGCATCTCGCTGGAGCTGACTGGACCTATTCGACAGCAGGTTGGGCTGCTGAAAATTACTGCATGTTCGGGGCAGAAGAAGAAGGCTGGGAGCAGATTGTCCGACACAAGGTAAAGGCTGTAGAGGACCTTGAGGCCAAAGCCTGGCTGAACACCGAGTGAGGACACGAATTTTACGCGATCCGGTTCGGATTGCAAAAGTTTAAAATTGAGCCCAAGTTCAGGTTGGAAAGCCTTATTAAATATTATGCCCAATGGATACGAGAGGGTAAGCTCAAGGTAAATTCTGACTGGAATAAAGACCTGAAGATCAAATTCACTGTTCAGGATCCCTGCCAGCTGGTCCGCAAATCCCTTGGTGACCCGATAGCCGAGGACCTGCGTTTCGCGGTTAAAGCAGTGGTTGGCGAGGAAAACTTTGTGGAAATGTACCCAAACAGATCAAACAACTTCTGCTGCGGCGGAGGTGGAGGGTTCCTCCAGGCCACAGGTTACCAGGATGCCAGAAGAAAATACGGAAAGATTAAGTTTGACCAGATCATGAAAACCGGGGCTCCATACTGCATCACACCCTGCCATAACTGTCATTCTCAGATTCATGATCTGAGTGATTACTATGAGGGTGGATATCATTCTGTTCATTTGTGGACCTTAATCTGCCTTTCCCTGGGAGTTCTTGGAGAAAATGAAAGGGTATATCTTGGTCCGGAACTGGCTGAACTAGGTTTATAACCATACAGTTGCTTCCATATATTATTAAGGCTTACGCTCCTTCAGGGGCGTAAGCCTTTTTTATTTTTCAAAATGGTCAAAGCCTTTCAGAGTTAATCTTTGTCCTTCAAGGTAAATGCCCTGGGCTGAAACAACCCTGCCCAGCTTCCAGGCTGAAGCAAGACTGGACTGAATCAGGGGCCAGTCATCCTCGGCGCACCCTCCCAGAAGGGCGTAGTCTTCACCGCCCAAAAGAGAGAAGATCACCGGGTCGGCATTGATGACGCCGCAATAGGCGGCCACTTCCTGATTAATATGGAAGGACGGGTCTATTTGCAATCCTGTATCTTGCAGCAGGAACCTGGGCAAATCCCTGGCAAGGCCGTCAGACACATCCATGAGCCCTTTCACAATTTTTTTCCCAGCCGCGATCTGGCCCTCAAGGACAAGGGGGACCGGTCTCAAATGAGAAGCCGCTGATAAGGGATACTGATGAATATCCTGAGAATCTTCCTCCAGCAGCATAAACCCGCACCTGGCAAGACCTACCTCTCCCACTATAAACATGATATCCCCTGGCAGACAACTGCGTCTTAAAAGAATATTTTCCGGGCTTTGCCCCCAGATTGCCACTCCCAGGCCTAGGGAGCTTCCAAAACTCAAGTCCCCGCCTGTCAGGGCCAGATTATAATGCCCGGCAAGCTCAGCCATGCTCTCAAGCATGCTCCGGCAAAATTTAACATCAAGATAAGAGGGCCAGGTCAGGTTGAGATTAAACCCCAAAGGCATTGCCCCATGGGCGGCCAGGTCGCTCAGATTTACAGCCAAAGCCTTATACCCTACGTCTTCAGGACTGAAATAGCGCAGGCGGAAGTGAACATCCTCCAGGAACAGGTCACTGCTCATGCACATCTTTGACGGGCAGACGAGCACCGCGCAGTCGTCTCCCCTGCCCACCAGCATGTGCGGATGGATATTTGGAAACACTTCATTGATTATTTCCAGAAAATGTTCTTCAGATTTTAACATTGAAGTCATGGAATAGAGGATTATTGATTACTCTATTTCCAGATAGTCGCTGTTAATCACCTTAAGCCCGAAACCCGGGAAATTCACCTTATACTTGTTAGGCGGCATGGCCATGACGATTTTTCCGCGGCCGAATATTTTATGGTTGCAATAGGCGCTTAAAGGGACATTTGCCTGAACAGGACCTTCCCGGACAGGTGGAGAGCTTTGAGGCGTCATGAGCCTGCCCAGGTGGTTTTCCCTGAATTCCTGAAAGCAAGACATTGAAAGCTCGCCTATAAAAGGACTCTCAGACACGGGCTGGTTGAACCCGCTGCCCCGGTGGTAAACACTGGACGGCACAAAAAGGCCCAGATAATCTTTAGCCCTGGTGCAGGCGACGTAAAGGAGCCGGCGTTCCTCATCCATCTCTTTAGAATCCTGCATGGAATGCCTGGACGGAAACCGGTCTTCAACCAGATCAATAACCATTACAGCCGGCCATTCAAGCCCCTTGGCCGAATGGATCGTGGACAGGATCAGCGCGTCTTCCCTGGCATTAGCGCCTATGGGGTCAGAATTCTCCAGCACCATATCGGCCAGAAAAATATCAAGATCATGATAGCCGGCAACTATCTGTTCAAGCTGCTCCAGGCCCCCAAGCCTTTTGGGCAGGTCTTCTGCGTACTGTTTATCAAGAAAGGGCCTGTAGAATTCAATCAGAGATGATATAATCCTGGATGGCTCTTTTTCCATTCCGGCCAGGCTGGTCAGCAGATCTCTCAGAGCAGCGAACTCCTTGTTCTTGCGCGCGAATTTGAGCAGATCTTCATGGATGCCCTGTTCATAAGCTCTAAACAATCGTTCAGCGGTTTTGGGACCCACTCCAGGCAAAAGGCCCAGACCCCTTTTCCAGGCCAGAAGATCAGGGTTGCCGCTGACCATCCTGGCCAGGGACAATACGTCCTTGATATGGGCTGCCTCGGAAAATTTAATGCCGCCGAATTTCTGGTAAGGCACAGAAGCCTTGTTCAATTCAACCTCAAGGGGATAAGAATGATATCCAGCCCTGAATAGCACAGCGATCTCATGCAGAGGATATTTTCTGCTCAGTTCAACAATTTTGGACAAAACCGCCCTGGCCTGACTCATATCACTCACAGGACGTATAAGTTCAGGTGAGGTTCCTTTTTTGCGGCTGGAGAAAAGCTCTTTTTCAAATTTTTTCTCCATGTGAGCCAGAATATTGTTGGTCAGATTAAGGATGGGCTGGGTGGAGCGATAATTTTCCTCAAGCCTGACAATCTGCACGCCAGGAAAAAGATTCGGAAAATCAAGGATATTGCCCACCTCAGCTCCACGGAAACCATATATGGACTGGGCGTCATCGCCCACCACCATTATATTGCCGTCATGGGACGCCATAAGTCTGGCCAGCCTGGCCTGAACCA
The DNA here is from genome assembly GCA_003566455.1 of Desulfonatronovibrio sp. GTDB lineage: Bacteria > Desulfobacterota > Desulfovibrionia > Desulfovibrionales > Desulfonatronovibrionaceae > Desulfonatronovibrio. The sequence goes on along the minus strand of PXDF01000033.1, from coordinate 7,517 downwards.
GGTTTGTATCCTGATACTCATCTACCATGATATATTTATATATTCTTCTTACAAAATCCAGAACTTCGCCATGTTCCTCAAGCAGCCTCTCGGCAAAGTAAAGAAGGTCGTCATAGTCCAGAAGGCAAAGTCTCTGTTTTTCAATGCGGTAATTATTTTCTACCTGCTGAATATCCTCAATGTATTCCCTGAGATGAAAGACTTCCTTTTCAATGAGTTTTTCCAGGGAAATTTCCTTGTTTCTGGCCTTGCTGATAAGGGAAAGGACCGTTCTGTTGCGGGGAAATGATCTGTCTCCCTTGCCAAGGTTAAGATCGGCCCGGATACCCTTGATAATTTCCTCGCAATCTCCCGCGTCCATGATCTGGAAGCCGTTATTGAAACCCAGGACGCCTGCAAATTTTCTAAGCAGCAGATAACAGAATCCATGAAATGTTCCTCCGCTTATACTGCCCAGTTCCCGGCCCACAAGCCGACCCGCCCTGAAAAGCATCTGGTTGGCTGCCTTGCGGGTAAAGGTCAGAAGAAGGATGTTTTCAGGAACAACGCCTTTTTCCACCAGAAAGGCCAGGCGATAGACAATGGTCCTGGTCTTTCCGCTCCCAGCACCCGCGATAACCAGAACAGGTCCCTGGGTAGTGGTTACCGCCTCCAATTGAGCCGGATTCAGGCATTTTTCATAATTGATCATTTGGCAGCAGCTTCTGATTTTTATTTTCTTTTGATTGCTGATAGTTATATATAAATTCCGATATCAGCAGACGGCATGTTAATTTTTGTTCCCGCGTCATCATAGACACTCGATTATTCTTTCACTTCCGGCTGATTTTTGCAAACATATCAGGACTGGCTCTGCAAAGCCCTCTCACGCTCAAAAAGAGTCGGGTGCGAATAGTAAAACGCGCTGTAGAGGGGATGAGGAGTGAGATTAGACAGATTTTTCCGGCTCAGCTTGCGCAGGGCATTGATCATGGATTTGGGACCTGTATATTCACTGGCAAATCTGTCAGATTCATACTCATGTTTTCTGGACAAAAGCCCTAGCAATGGAGACAGCCAGAAGGTGAAAAGGCCGGACAAAAGTCCGAAGAGCAAAAGCGCCGGTCCTGGTCCGCTTTGTTGGTAATCAAAGCCAAAAGCCTGGACAAACCAGGGCGCGTTAATAAGCAGGGCCAGAATCCAGAGTCCTGCCAGGCTCAAAACCGCGGATAAAGCCAGCATCTTAGGTACATGACCTTTTTTGTAATGTCCGATTTCATGGGCCAGAACTGCCTCCAATTCTTCCGGGCTTAATTGTTCAACCAGGGTATCAAAAAGCACAATGCGCCTGAACCGCCCAAACCCTGTGAAAAAAGCATTGGAATGGCCTGATCTCTTGCTCCCGTCCATGACCTGGATGGCCCTTGCCTTAAAGCCTGCCCTGTCTGCCAGCCTCATGAGTCTTTGTCTCAGGTCCCTGTCAGAAAGGGGCGTCAGCTTGTTAAACCAGGGCAGAATAAGCATGGGGTATAGAACCATCATTACCAGCTGAAAAACAAAAAGAACAGCAAAGGCCCAGATCCACCAGAAATCCCCAAGCCTGCTGATCAGAAAAATCACCAGGCTTATCAGGGGAACTCCAATGCCCAGACCGATTATCAGTCCCTTGATTTTGTCTGTTATCCACAGTTTTAACGTGCTTTTGTTGAACCCGAAACGCTCTTCAAGCCTGAACTGGCTGTAGTACTCCACTGGAAGTTCCGGCAGGGAAATAATGATCATGGCGCTCATGATATACATGCTTTCCCTGAACACACCCAAACCCTGTCCAGAACCGAAAAAAGAATAAAGCCAGGGCAAAAAACCTGAGAACAGGACTGCCAGCAAAATCAGGGTTCCATAAAATCCGCTGAATAAATTCAGCCTTTCTTTGGCCAGGGTGTAATCAACCGACCTGGCAAAGGTCGAACTGTCCATAACTTCCAGTATCTGCTCTGGAGGGTTAAGGCCACGGCGTTTTACTTCAGCCATGTTAAATAATGACAGCGCGCTCTCCCAGATAAGTCTGGCCAGTATCAATATCAGAATCGTGGCAATAATTATTTTTTCCATTAATATCCTATGGGGTCCATGTGTCAGTGAGTCAAGATTTCTTCTTTATCACCTGGCGGCTCTTTCTCTTCTTTCCTTTTAATTCCAAACCTGGCCCTGTCTTGTCATTTACCTGAGCACGGATCGCCTCTTTCTGCTTTTTTTTCCCTGCAACTCTTTTTTCCGTCCAGACCTTTCTGCCGGTAAAAGGATCAATTCCACTATGATACATAACCGTGGATCTGGTTGACGGGGTTGGCGTGAATATCTGAACCTGCTCAGGAAGAAATTTCAGGTTTGATCTGGCAAATCCGGCAAACCCCTTCATATCCATGAGCGAACAGCCAGGATGGGCCGCGATTACGTAACATGACAGATAAACATTTTTCCGTTTTTTTATGGCAAGTCTCCTGTAAAGACTGGCAAACTCAATGGCTAATGAAGCCGGCGGTTTGTTCATCAGCTCCAGGACATGATCTGCCGAGTGTTCCGGGGCGATTTTCATCTGCCCTGAAACATGGTGGCTGATGATCTGTTCCAGATAGCCGGTGCCGTATTTTTTGTCAGCCAGGACAAGATCGTAGCGAATCCCGGAAGCAATATGGACTTTTTTAACCCCGGGCAATACCCTGAGCCTTGACAAAAGACGCTTTTGTTTGTGATGACCCGGTGCCAGCCTGGAACATACACCGCCAAAGCCTACGCAGCTTCTGTCTGAACACGGGTCTCCGCTGAACATCCTTCTGCATCCTGATCCATACATGTTAGCGGTTGGACCGCCTATGTCTCTGATTACTCCGCTAAAACCCTTACCTTGAGTCAGCTGACCTGCTTCTTTCAAAATGCTGCCCATGCTTCTGGAAATAACGCTTCTGCCCTGATGCACGGCTATGGAACAGAAAGAGCATTCCCCGTAACATCCCCTGTGTGTGGTAATTGAGTCCTTGATGGTTTCAAGGGCCCTGATTTGTCCCATGGACCTGCAGAGGGGATGGGAGTCATTCATGAAAGGCAGTTCATGTACTTTGTCAAGTTCAGTCCTGCGTAAAGAAGGTGAAGGGGGGTGATGAACGAGAAACCTGTTGTCGTACCTCTGGATCAGGCCCAGGCCTGAAGGACCCTGGCTGTTTTTATAAAACAGCTCAAACATCCGGGCAAATGCCCGAGGGTCGTCGCGGACTTTTTCAAAGTCAGGCAAGACCAGATAATTATCCGGCGCGGCCCCTGCCATGACGCAGGTCCCGGCGATATTATCCAGACTGGCTTCGCGCCTCAGCCTCCCGGCAATTTCCGAGACAGACTTCTCCCCCATGCCATAAACAAGAATATCCGCTTTTGAGTCAAGAAGAATGCTTCTGCGAACCCTGTCTGTTCTCTGGTCATAGTGGGCTATCCTGCGGAGACTGGCTTCAATTCCGCCAATAACAACTGGAACGGTGCCCTTGAAATATTCGCGGATAAGATTTGAGTAGACAATGCAGGCCCTGTCCGGCCTTTTCAGGTTTTGACCGCCCGGCGTGAAATCACATGACCTGCGGGGCTTGCCCAGGGAGGTATAGTTGGCGATTTCCGAGTCAACGCACCCAGCGCTGACCCCCCAGAAAAGACCGGGCTCACCCAGAGAAGTTATGTCCCGCGGTCCCGATATATCAGGCTGGGCAATAACCGCCACGCTGTATCCGCGTGACTCCAGGACCCGGCCGATAACAGCCACGCCTGAATAGTAAGAATCGATATAGGCGTCCCCTGTAACCAGAATGACGTCGGGCCTGATTATTCCTTTGGATTGAAGCTCCCGCCTGCTCATTGGTAAAAAGTTTTTACTGGACATATGTGAGAATCTTTAATGAGCTGGTTGCCTTTATTTTAGCCATCCAGGCTGACCATCTTCTATGGCCGGCGTTTGGGGCTTGGTGATCTTTTAAGGGAAACAGAAGGCTTACATCCTCTGAACAGCCCGCTTTATGGCCGGTCCGGAGCGATCAATAGTATCCCTGGAAACGCAGAACGCCAGGCGCACGTAACCTGGATAGCCAAAGCCGGTCCCGGGCACGGCCAGAACATTCTCCTCAAAAAGACTTCTGGTAAATGCCTGGTCATCCCCGCCCGGGGCTCTGGGGAAAAAGTAAAATCCGCCCCCGGGCATGGAGAATTCGATCCCAGCCTGATCCAGGACATCAGCCATGGCCTCTCTTCTCTGGACATATATATTTGTGTCCACAGTAACGTTGATGGCTTTTTCCATGAGTATCTGACCGATAACAGGGGCGTTGACAAAGCCCAGGATCCGGTTGGTCAGGGTTATGCCGTTGAGCAGTTCCTGGTTATCCGGAATTTTTGGGCTCACCGCCACATAACCGACCCTTTCACCTGCCATGGAAAGACTTTTGGAAAATGAGCTGACTACAATGGTGTGGTCATACATGGCCATCAGGGAAGGAACGGAAATTTCATCATAGGTCAGAAATCTGTAGGGTTCGTCCACAACCAGAAATATGGGGCGTCCCAGTTCCTGATTCTTTTTTTCGATTATATCGATCAATACTTTGAGTTCATCTGCGGAGTATACCCTGCCTGAAGGATTGTTGGGTGAATTGATAAGAACAACCCTGGTTTTTGAATTTACGGCTTCTTCAATGGCGTCCAGATCCAGTTCAAAAGTCAGGGGCCTGGACTTGACCGGAACCAGTCTGCCCTGGAAATTCTCCGCGTAAAATCCATACTCCACAAAATAAGGTGCCGGGCAAACCACCTCGTCTCCGGCTTCAAACACCGCCCGGAATAAAGCGTTGAGCCCTCCGGCAGCACCGCAGGTAATGATAACATCACTGGCCTCAAGCCTGATCTTTTGTTCTCTGGAAAGATACTCGGCAAGGGCTTTCCTGGCACTGGGAAGTCCGGCGTTGGGCATATAGCCCAGAGACATGGGCTGTTCCAGCCTGCCAGCCAGATCCTTCATTGCTGATTTGATTTCAGCGGGCGGCGGCAGGTCAGGATTTCCCAGGCTGAAATCAAAAACATTTTCAGCCCCGTATTTTTGCTTTAATTCATTTCCGGACTCAAACATTTTTCTGATCCAGGAGGCCCTTTCAAGGTAGTGGGCAACCTGCTTGGAAAGTAGTGACATTTAATCTCCTTTTGTTTGCTTATGAACAAACATATGCTGTAAATATCCAGGCAAACATTTCCTTGCCCGTTAACCATTCTCCGCTTATATATCTGGCATGCTTCCCCGGGTAATAGATTTCTGCCAGGTAATTGACAATATATACTTAATATACATCCAATAGATTTATTTTTCAATGTATATACCGCCATTACCAGGCCAGACAAACCTTAAACCCCGGAAACCGGATAAATAAGAAAACATATGCTTAAAAATCAACTATTGGAAATTTTGAACAAAGTCTCATCAGGCCTGATCTCCCCTGGCGAGGCCCTTAAGAACATAGTTCATCATCCTTTTATTGAGGCAGCTCAGGGCCTCAATCTTGATACCCACCGGGGACTGCGCACAGGAGTATCAGAAATTGTGTTCGGGCCCGGCAAAAGCCTGGAACAATTGCAAACGGCTGTTGAAACCCTGTCTTTGGGCGGAACTCCGGTCATGGTGACCAAATTGGAAGAACAGCCGGGCCTTGGCCTGGAGAAGGGTTTCCCAGGGGGAAGGTACTGGAACATCCCGAAGGTTTTTATATTAAACAAGGATATTGATCTTTCCAGCCCCTGGCCTGGTAAGGGCAAGGTATTGATAATTTCCGCCGGAGGTGCTGATCTCCCCGTTGCTCTCGAAGCCCTGGCCACCAGCCTTTTCTTTGACCTGGATGCCGGGTTAATCTCGGACGTTGGGGTGGCTGGACTGCACAGGCTTTTTCCTCACCTGGAAACCATATCCTGTAGTGAAATCATTATTGTTGCAGCCGGAATGGAGGGAGCCCTGCCCTCGGTCATAGCCGGGCTCTGCGACAAGCCTGTGGTTGCTGTTCCAACATCTGTGGGCTATGGAACCAGCTTCAGCGGGATTACTCCCCTTCTGGCCATGCTCAGTTCCTGCGCCCCTGGCGTATCTGTGGTCAATATTGACAACGGCTTTGGCGCGGCCTGCTTCGCGGTGAAAATGCTCCTGGCGTCAGACCAGGTAATGAAATCCTGAACGGGCTGATCCCGGACAGGGGACAGATATGCATGAATCCTGAAATCAATTCCCCGGAATATCCTTTCCATATGACAGGTTCTGTCAGAAATGCCTTTGCGACTTCAGCTCAGGAACAAAAAAAATGAATTTTAAGAAACCTGACCAGATTATCTCGATAATCGAAAAAATGGGCTATGTGGCCCTGATTGTGGGCGGGGCAGTACGGGACCATGTCATGGGCAGGCCAGTCCTGGATATTGACCTGGCAACCGACATGCCCCTGGATCAACTCTCAAAGATCTTCAAGTCCCGCGGCATTGGCAAAAGCAGGGATTTTGGCATCCTGTCCATAGAATACCAGGGTCGGCATTTTGAAATTTCCAGCTTCAGGGGGGAAAGCGAAAGTCCTGGTCATTTCTCTGATCTGGAGGAGAAAAAGAGAAGCCTTTTCCATGCAGACGCCAGACGCAGGGATTTTACCATAAATGCCATGGCCATGGATGCCCGGAGACTGATCTTTGATCCTTTTCAGGGCAGGATTGATATTGAAAAAAAAATTATACGGACCACTGACAATACTGACCGGATATTCTCAGATGATCCCGTTCGCATGCTCAGAGCGGTCAGATTTGCCTGTGTTTTTAATTTTGAGATTGAGTCAAAGACCCTGAGCAGCATCAAAAAATTATGCCATAAAATCAGGACGTCAGCGCCTGAAAGAATCACTCTGGAGCTCATGAATCTGGCCTCTATGCCAGGCAGAGACTTTGCCAAAGGACTTGCTCTCTTGCGGCAGCTGGGCCTGCTTGAGCAAATACTGCCGGAAATCCACCGGTTAAGCCAATTCAACCACCACCCGGATCATCACCCTGAAGGCGGGGTATTTCAGCATACCATGAAAGCCCTTGAAGCCAATGAAAAAGCAGACCCAAAGATAAATCTTTGCATACTTTTCCACGACTCGGGCAAGGCTATGACTTTTCAAATCAAAAACGGCAGACCCGCATATCACAGGCATGATAAGGCAGGAGAGATTATTATCCGGAACGTGGGACAAAGACTAAAATTTCCTCGAAAACTGGTTGATTTAATGTGTTTCGTTGCTCTCAACCATATGAAAGGACTCAAGATCAATGAAATGAGGCCTGCAAAGGCCTTCAGACTCATGAACGATCCCCACTGGCCTGTTTTAAAGTCAGTGATCAGGTGCGACTTAATGGCCAGGAGCAAAAGCAAAGCACAGGAGTTTGACCGAACCGTTTATGAATTATCCCTGAAGCTCGGACAGTGGCTGGATCAGAAAAAAAGCGCT
>PXDF01000038.1 GCA_003566455.1 Desulfonatronovibrio sp. | reverse complement strand
TGGGAAAGCAGATTAAGAGAAATCGTTCCCATGCCCATGAGAGACCGCCTGAAAGCTCTGTATGATGAGATTGTCCAGGATCTTGGTCTGAGGTCTCCAGGGCTCAGCGAGTTCTTTTCAGATCCTCAAAAATCAGATCCCCATGGCTTTATAAAATATTTTGGAAGCTGGCTAAGGGCCAAAGACGCTTTCAATGACTTATCTCCTGGAGAAAAAAAGATCATCGGAACACCCAAAGAACAGTTTCTTGAATACTTAGAAAATGACTTGAATCCAGTTAAATCATACAAAATGGTCGTTCTGCAGAATGTCCTGAGCCTTAAGGGCACCTCGTGGAAAGTTGAAGATATTGCCCGGGGGTTTTGGGAATATTACATAAATCATCCAGAACACCTGCATGACTATGAAGCTCTGGCAAGACAGGCAAATCCTCAGGATTATCGTATTTCCAGTGTTGTTTCCCACATCAAAAACATGCCCTTGAATTTTTTGAGCAACCAAGAGAGTGACTGGTTTATATTGGATCGTGAAAATGATGTTTTTTCCCTCAAGCCGGAATTGACTCCACACTGGGATGATTCTTTTTTCAAAACTCTGATCAAAGACCGGCTTGAATACGCCCTTCGCAGATATTTTTATCGGAAAACCCGCTGGCTGAATATATATTTTGACAAGCAAAGCTTTGAAAATAGAAACATTGCTTTAAGCCGTTTCTTTGTCTCGTCAACCTTGGCTGAGAAGACACCTGAATCAGGCAAGAAGTTGAGCATCAGTTTGATGTATCAGAATTTGAAATATAAGGCGCATATTGTCCGAATCCCTGGAAATAAGCATTATATTCTGGATTGCTCTCAAAACAATGAGCTTGCCGGGATTATGGATAGTCAAATTACCGTGAAGGCCAAAAAAGGACAGAAAGTCTTGAGGTTGTCTTATGCTGGTCAGAACGTTTTCAATATCAATATTTTGATGTGATTTTGGATTGTCGGTTAAACTTGTGAGACGTCATTAGCAAGGGCCCCAAATGGTTCCTTGCAGGCTGTGTCACTGGAGCTTTGACCGGGGATTCATGAGCGTGGGCAAAGAGTATGAAGTTCTGATTTCCCCGCTGTCCAGGCAGGAACAGAACAATCCCGGCCTCATCATGACCCTTGATCACAGGCCCATTTTCAGGCCTTCAGATGAGAGACACATCCCGGATCAGGAGTGTCTGGGGTAGCACAGGAGAGAGGTTTTCAGGAAGTGAGCCTATAACAATTGGCAACTAACCATGAAACACATCCACGTAACCTGCGCGATTATTGAGCAAAACGGCTTGGTTCTGGCGGCCAGGCGCAGCTCGTCCATGAATCTGCCCCTGAAATGGGAATTTCCCGGGGGCAAGATCAGGGCTGGGGAAGATCCAGGAGACTGCCTAAAAAGGGAGATTATGGAAGAACTGGACCTTGAAGTTGATATTGCTGATCAACTATCTCCTTCAACACATACTTACCCCGACTTTATTGTTACGCTTTATCCATTCATCTGTAAGGCAGAGACATCCAGATATAACCTTGCGGAGCATGCTGAAGCAGTCTGGTTGAGCCCTGATGAACTTTTCAGTTTAGACTGGGCCGAGGCAGACCTGCCGGTCCTTGATGCTTATCTTGGCTGGCTTGAGAGAAGGAGCTGATGACAAAAAAGCTTGCTTACGGCATTTACGATGCCTTGTTGGACAACCACCTTCAGGCAATACTGGACCAGTATCCTGAACTGCGGACTGTTCTGGGCAAAATAGATGCAGAGGAGCAACCTGCAAAGTATGCAGATTTTGTGGCTAAAGTTGTCAGGCAGGTTCTGCGTGAAGAGACGGATTCAGACAGAAGACTCCTGATCTGCAATGCTATTCTTGCTCAACTGTATGATGGCACTGAACAGCAAGTAAACATAAGACAACTGGTTTCGGGTAAAAAGCCAGTTCTCTTGGAGATAACCCCTCCCAATTATGCAAGGTCAGGCATTCCCAGGCCCCACACGCCAATATTTGAAAGCAGTCTTTTCACGGGCTCTCCCCGAGACCCTCAATTAGTTCATGAGTTATTAGCCGAGATGAAGTCCGCAGATGCAGTTGATATTTTGATTTCCTTTATCAAGTGGTCAGGGTTGCGCTTGCTCATGCCTGCTTTTGAAGATCTGCGGGACCGTAGAGTGCCTGTGCGGCTCATTACTACTTCTTACATGGGTGCATCTGATGCCCCTGCTGTTGAATGGCTGGCCCGCATGCCCAATGTGCAGGCCCGTGTTTCTTACGATACGCAGCGGACCCGACTGCATGCCAAAGCATATTTATTCAAGCGTGATTCCGGATTTTCCACGGCCTACATCGGATCGGCCAACATGTCCCACGCAGCAATGACCAGCGGCCTGGAATGGAATCTCAAGGTCACTGAACAGGACATGTTGCATATCCTGGAAAAATTTACTGCTGAGTTTGAAACCTACTGGAACAGCCGTGAGTTTATACCCTTTGATCCGGATGATCCCGGGCAGCTGCGCGAAGCGATCAGCAGGGCAAGAACCTCAAAGGCCCGGACTCAGGTATTTTTTGATCTGCGGCCTCATCCTTTTCAGGAGCGCATCCTGGAAGAACTGGAGCGGGACAGAAACATCAATAATCAATACCGAAACCTTGTTGTAGCTGCTACCGGAACCGGAAAAACTGTAATCGCGGCCTTTGATTTTCAACGCTTTTTCCAGAGAAATAAAAAACAGGCCAGGCTATTGTTTGTGGCCCATCGCCAGGAAATTTTGGAACAGGCCCTGGATACTTTTAGAAATGTCCTCAAGAATCACAACTTTGGCGATCTTCTTGTGGGTCAGCACCAGGCTGAACAGATAAATCATCTTTTCTGCTCGGTGGGCATGCTCACCAGCAGAAGGCTGTGGGAACAGGTGAGCAGGGATTTTTATGACTTTATCATTATTGATGAGGCCCATCACGGCACTGCAGCCAGCTACAGGCCAATATTCGACAACTTTGAACCTGAGGTTCTCCTGGGCCTGACCGCAACGCCGGAACGAATGGACGGGGAAAACGTTCTGGCTGACTTTTGTAACCGCATTACTTCAGAAATCCGGCTGCCTGAAGCCCTGGAAGAAAAGCTGCTTTGTCCCTTTCACTACTTTGGCGTGGCTGATCCCATCTCTCTTAATGAGGATCGCTTCTGGAAAAGAGGCAAATATGACCTGGCTGAGCTGGACAAAATTTACACCGGCGCCCATGTTCTGGCCAGGAAGCGCCTGGATGTTGTGCTGGATGCCTTGAAGCGATACGAACCTGACCTG
>PXDF01000130.1 GCA_003566455.1 Desulfonatronovibrio sp. | reverse complement strand
TAAATTCTGCGCTTTTTTCAAACCTCCGGGACATGTGGAAGGATATGTGTTGAGTTTTGCCGCCCTGGAAAGAAAAATATCAGAGACTATTGAGCTTGGCGGCGGTCAGATACTTCTGCAGGGCGGAATGAACCCTGAGCTTGACCTTGATTTTTACCAGAACATGCTGGAATTTATCAAAGACCGGTTCCCGAGGGTGGCAGTGCATGGTTTTTCTCCGCCTGAGATATGCTTTCTGGCGGATAAATCCGGCCTGTCTGTGGGAGAGGTCATATCCAGGCTGAAAAAAAGCGGTCTGGATTCCATTCCAGGAGGAGGGGCGGAAATTCTGGTTGACAGAGTCAGAACAGAGCTGTCTCCAAGAAAATGCACCAGCGCGCAGTGGCTTGAGGCAATGAAACAGGCCCATGAAAAGGGCATTAAAACAACAGCCACCATGATGTTCGGTCATGTGGAAACTTTGCTGGAACGCATAATCCATCTGGACAGAATAAGATGCCTGCAGGATGAAACAAAGGGATTTACAGCCTTCATTCCCTGGACTTTTCAGCCTGGCAATACCCAGGTCAAAGTTGGTGAGGCATCATCCAGCGAGTATCTGAAGTTTCTGGCCCTGAGCCGGATTTTTCTGGATAACATTCCCAATATTCAGGCTTCATGGGTTACCCAGGGTTCAAAAGTGGGACAGCTGGCCCTTTTATGGGGGGCCAATGATTTCGGCTCCACCATGATTGAGGAAAACGTGGTGGCAGCAGCCGGGGTGTCTTTTAAAATGCCGGAGCAGGAAATGAGAGAACTTATCCAGAACGCCGGATTTGTCCCCAAAAGGAGAAGGATGGATTATAGTCTGGTGGAGTGAACAAACAATATTTGACTGTTATGCTTGAAGTGGCTACTTTCTAAGCATCAAGCTACATGCCAGGAGGAGTATTATGATCAGCGTGGGCATAAAGAACGCGAAAAACAATTTAAGCCGGCTTCTGTTAAGGGTTAAGTCAGGAGAAGAGGTATTGCTGACGGAAAGGGGAAAACCCATCGCCAGGATTATAAAGGAAGGCCGTCCTGCTGACCCGCTTCGCAAGAATCTTGAGAACGCGGCGGAACAAGGGGTTATCCAATTGCCGGTTAAGGATATCAGAAGAAAACCTTCTTTTGTGGCCAGATCGTCCGGCAAGTCAGCCTCTGAAATGGTTATTGAGAACCGGCGGTAAATGCCATGTTTTTGTATCTTGATACCAGTGCCCTGGTTAAGAGATATTTTGAAGAGCAATTTTCCCATGTTGTTTTGTCAAAATGGGACGAAGCCCGATACATTGTGACATCATCGGTCGCCTACGCCGAAACCCTGGCCTGTTTTTACCGGAAGAAAAATGAATCTGGTCTTGAAGATGGGATGTTGAAAATTTTGAATGATTCATTCCAGGCTGACTGGTACAGTTTTATTCGGGTACAGGTCAATGACACTCTGAATCCTTTTATTGATCGCGTTATGAGCGGCCATAGCCTTCGAGGTTTTGACGGCATTCACCTGGCTTCAGCAATAATGATCAGAGAGACTGTTTCCAGAGAAACAATTTTTGCCTGCTTTGATGACCGACTGAATACAGCTGCTGGAAAGTATGGTCTTAAAACCTTGAACCTTGAACGTGATTAGTCACGCGCTGTGCGTGATTGAACCACGCCAAGCGCGAGGCAGGCTTTGAACCAAGAAGAGGAGCCCCTATGTTTGAATCGTTGGAAAAACTGCCAAAGTCTGAAATGAAAACAAGACTTAATTCTTTTAAGTCCAATATCGAGGAAGCAGGAATTGACTGCAAAGCAGTCATGATATTTTCCCGGCTGAATATTTACTATTTCACTGGTTCATTCGGCAATGGAACCCTGTGGATTCCCATGGATGATGATCCGGTTTTTCTGTGCCGCAAGGGCGAAGAGAGGTTTCTTCTGGAATCGCCCCTGGAACGGGTGTCCGGCTTCAGGTCCTACAAGGACCTGCCTGGAATACTCAGTGAATATGGCTTAAAAGTCCCGGACAAGCTGGGCGTTGAAAAGACCGGGATCAACTGGGCCCTGGCTGAAAGCCTGCAAAACCGGGTCACCGGGGTGCAGTTCCTGTCAATAGATCATGCCATTGCCAGGACCAGGATGGTTAAGACAGACTGGGAAGCGGATAAGCTTGTCCTGTGCGGACAAAGGCATCATGAAGCCCTGTACCATATTCTGCCGGAACTCATCCATCCTGGAATGACCGAGCGAGAGATAAGTCTGAAAGTCTGGGACTCTTTTTTTTCTCTGGGACACCAGGGCATGATGCGCATGCAGAGTTATGGTGAAGAAATATTTCTGGGGCACGTGGCTGCTGGAGACAGCGCCAACTACCCAAGCGTGTTCAACGGACCAGTGGGCCTTCGCGGAGAGCACCCGGCCATTACCCAGATGGGCTATGCCGGAAAGGTCTGGCAGGAAGATGAGCCCCTGACCCTTGACTGCGGGTTCGCCCTGGAAGGCTACCAGACAGACAAGACCCAGGTCTATTTTCCGGCTGCCTGGAAAGCACCTGATCACGCGCGAAGAGCCCATGACCTGTGTGTCGAGATACAGGCCATGGCCGCCAAAATGCTTGTCCCAGGAGAAAAGCCAGGAGATATTTATGTCAGGGCCCTGGACATGGCTGAAAAAGCAGGATTCGCTGAAGGCTTCATGGGCCTGGCCGGGAACAAGGTTTTCTTTCTTGGCCATGGCATAGGCCTGGCTGTTGATGAATACCCTCCACTGGCTAAAGGCTTTGATGATCCCCTGCAGGAAAACATGTTTCTGGCCCTGGAGCCCAAGATCGGGATCAAAGGCCTGGGCATGGTGGGCGTGGAGAATACATTCAGGGTCACCTCAAAGGGCGGGGTGTGCGTAACCGGGGACGCGTTTGATCCGGTGAGGGTGTAGGTTCAGTGAATCGGTGAGTCGGTGAATCGGTGAATCGGTGAGTCGGTTAGTCGGTTAGTCGGTGAAGAGTGAAGGCAGAAGAAATTTTTACCGCAAAGGCGCAAAGGACGCAAAGAAGAAGTATAATCTTTCTATTGCTGGGTGAACAGCAATAGAAAAGGCTTCCAGCCTGACGGCAAATTTTTAAAACCTGAGAGGGATGGCAAGTTTAAGCTTTGCGGTATGCCCCAGTGAAACGCGAAGCAGTTTCTCTGGGACTACCCCGCAAAGCAAAATTTCTTAACTTTGCGCCTTTGCGGTTAAAATTTTTTCCTTCTTGCTGATCTCTGACGTCTGATGTCCGATGTCAGGTTAAGGACCTCCGACGTCTGGTTCAATACTTTTCCTCATAAACCACCGGCT
>PXDF01000059.1 GCA_003566455.1 Desulfonatronovibrio sp. | reverse complement strand
GGGCATCAGACAAGATAATCGCCTTAAAGCTCCTGGAAATGCAGCGGTCCGGACTGGCCAGCTTTGCCAGCTGCGCCTGGTTTTTCGATGATATCGCCAGGATAGAACCCTTGAATGGACTGAGCTACGCCCTGAAAGGCATGGAAATACTCAGGAACCTGGGAGGACCTGATGTGGAACAGGAATTTCTGGAAGTTCTGGAAGAAGCCTATTCCAATGAAAAAGGAGTCGGCGACGGAAAAAAAATCTGGGCTGACCTGGTTCTGCCCAGAAAAGTCGGGACCACGCAGATGGCGGCCATAAGCCTGGGCATAGAACATATTGGCAGGCCAGTTTCTTTTCCAGGGCTTGACTTTGAATTTAAAAGGCAGGGTGATAATTTTATCCTTGGCTATAAGTGGCATAAAACCGGTGAGCAGGGTCAAACAGTCATGAAAATCAGGGAACGGATAGGGGCTGATGATTCCATTGAGGTGGTGGATGAGGATGGATTTGTTTTTTCCCTTACAGACCTTGATAAGAGACTGAAAAATTTCATTGTTTGCCATCAGGACCATAAAAGAGAAAATATCCTGTGGCAGGACATCCTTGACCTGGCCTCCTCTGTCCAGAGGCATTTGATGACACCCTTTGAAGAGGGACAGAAGAGTCCTCTGGCAGGCCTGGGGGTTCTGTCTCTGGGAATAATGTTTCTCTATCTTAAAGCTGGTGACAGGTGTTCTGACCTTGAAACTTTCTGGAAGAATGTATACAAGTACAACCCTTATTTCAGAGAAATTCTGGCTCAAAAATTGTCAGAGGAACTGGATGCCATGACCAGCGGGCCTGATCCGGACTGGCCAAAAGTGGCTGACCTGATTTTCAGATCCCGGGAACTTGGGCTTTATCCTGATTTGTTTGTGGCGCAGAACAGGCTATGGTTAATAGGCCGGGACAGTGTTGATCCACAAATATTGGCAAATTTTTTCTGAAAAAGGATGGAGGAGATGATAAAAACCAGGTTTTCAATTAGTTCCCTAGCCCTGCACGGAGTTTTGCTTCTGACCGTCTTGGGTCTGGGACTGGATATATTTCTGCGCATTACCCTGGGAAGCAGCATATGTCCCACTGAAGCCTGCGCGATTGTGGGCGATTTTATAAATATCAGCGAGCTGAGCCTGGTGGCCATTGGCCTCATATTTTTCGCCCTGTTGTGGGGAAGTTACTTTTTTGCCTCATGGTTCGACAAAAAATGGCTGTGGACCTGGGTGTGCGTGCTCATCCTGGGGGCCATGGCTTTTGACGGCGCGCTTCTTGGTTTTCAGTATTTTTCCATAAAAGAGCAGTGCCAGCTGTGTTTTGGAGTGGGCCTGGCCCTTTTGGCTGTTCTTGTACTTTTTGCCCTGGCCCGCAAAAAGTTGGCTGTTCTTGTCCTTGGGCTCACGGTCTGGATAGGGGGCGGTGTTGGCGGAGCCATGATAAATATTCCCGACAGAGCCCCTATGCTGGAGCAGATCAGAGGCATCACCTGGTCAGGCCCTGAGGCCCAGGACTGGCCCAGATTTTATTATTTTTTCAGCCTGCATTGTCCCCACTGCACTGATGTTCTGGTTAACCTGGCCACTAACGAGCCAAGAGATTACACATGGAAGCTGTTTCCCCTGGATACTTCCCCGGCAGATCTCAAAAAGATCGCCTGGGTAATGAACCTGGACATGAAAGAAAGAAATGTTTTTTATGAGATCGTCAGAATTGAGCAGAGCAGAGAAGTGCCTGATGTGGATATCCCTCAGAGACTTGTACATAATATTGAACAGACCAGGTCTTTTTTTGCGGGGAACGGCTTTCGGGGAGTACCCCTGATGATTGTGGACCAGGACCCCGGCAGCAGGATCATTCTTACGGGCGGGGGGAATATTATTAACTATCTGTATGAGCAGGACATTCTGGGCCGTGAAAATTGACGTGCTCTCCTGCTTTCAATTAAACCCCTACCCGCGGGATAACATTCCCGGCACCCATTAACTTTCAAAGGGCAAAAAATGATAACCCGTGATGAAACATGGAAAAGACTCGGCCAGATCAGGACAGGCAAGCCCCTGATTCTCAACATTACCAACATAGTTGTCACCAATATCACCGCCAACGTGCTGCTGGCTCTGGGGGCTTCCCCAGCCATGGCCGTGTCTGAAGACGAGATTGAGGAACTGACCTCTTTGTCAGGGGCCCTGGTTTTAAACACGGGCACTCCATGCAGGTCCCAGATAAAGACAATGAACCTGGCAGCCGCAAGGGCCAGAGACCTGAGCATCCCTGTTATCCTTGATCCGGTGGGCGCTGGTGCCAGCAGGATCAGGACAGAAGCTCCACTTCAAATGCTGGAAAAGAATATGGTGGACATCCTAAGGGGCAATGCTTCGGAAATTATGGCCCTGGCTGGTTCATCCGACAAGCCAAGAGGCGTTGACAGTCTGCATGGATCGGATCAGGCCATTGAAGCGGCAACAGGCCTGTCTGAAAAATTCGGCTGTGTTGTCTGCGTAAGCGGGGAAACAGACAATATTTTGTCTGACAGCAAAATCTGCCGAATAGCAAACGGTCACCCCATGATGACTCTGGTAACTGGAATGGGCTGTTCCTGCACCTGTCTCGTGGCTGCTTTTTCATCTGTTGAAAAGGATTATTTCAAAGCTGCCGCCATGGGCATGGCGGTAATGGGACTGTGCGGGGAAGAGGCGGCCGGACAGGCCAAAGGACCGGGAAGCCTTGAGACATTGTTTCTGGATTTACTTTATAATCTGGATTCAGATAAGTTAAAAAAAATCAGAATATCAGGCCGCTGAGAATCTTCCAATTGCTGCGTCGCTTCAAAAAGTTCAAGCTCTCACGTATCTCTGAATACGCATCGACCTTGAACTTTTTTTGCTCTTTATCCGGCACTCACTTGAGTGGATATCTTTCGAAATGAGTTAGTATTCGCAACTCAAGTGAGTGCCGGACTGTCGCTTGGAATTTTTGAACGGCCAGTCCAAGAATGAATTAACAAACAATCTGATAAAATAGTTTTTAGCAATCAACCTCAGCTCCGGGATAAAATATGAAGTCCCTCAATTTTGGCGTGTGCCAGTGTCCTGTTTTGAACAAAGTCGAAGATATTGATCCCTGGCTGGAAAAAATTTCAGAAGAACAAGAAAAGTGCTTCTGGGTTTTTCCTGAACTGTTCCTGGGTGGTTTTGACTACGAAAAAAAGGATATCTGGGTGGAGAAGTGTCTTGAAGTCAAAGAAATAATGAACTCCTTTGCCAGGGAAAGCGGAAACATCCTGGCTGGAACCCTGTGGCAGAAAAAGGACGGAAAATACTATAACACCTTC
>PXDF01000010.1 GCA_003566455.1 Desulfonatronovibrio sp. | reverse complement strand
GTGAGCGGCGATTGCGTGAATGATCTCCCTTGACTCATTGAATTTTTTGGCCAGGTCAGAACCAATTATTGCGTGAGGACCTTCCACTTCGTGGTCCACTGCTTTGCCCAGATCATGTAAAAGCCCTGCCCGTTTAGCTTTTTTCTGATCAATCCCCAGCTCAGCTGCCATGATTCCACACAAAAAAGCCACTTCAATGGAGTGCTGCAGCACATTTTGTGAAAAACTTGTTCTGTAATGCAAATGTCCAAGTAAACGGATCAGTTCAGGGTGAATACCGTGCACGCCAACATCAAACGTGGACTGTTCGCCGATTTCCCGCAATTTGACGTCCATTTCCTGTTTAACTTTTTCCACAATATCTTCTATCCGGGCAGGATGAATCCGGCCGTCGCTGATTAGACGCTCGAGGGACTGTTTAGCCACTTCTCTTCTTAAAGGGCTGAACGCGGAAAGAACTACTGTTTCCGGAGTATCATCAATGATCAGATCTACTCCGGTGGCAGCTTCAATGGCCCTGATATTTCTGCCTTCCCGCCCGATTATCCTTCCCTTCATATCTTCGCTGGGCAATTCTACGGTAGACACAGTGTGTTCTGAAACATAATCTCCAGAATATTTCTGAATAGCCAGGGCAAGAATTTCCTTTGATTTTTTTGTCGCTGTTTCCTGAGCCTCCATTTCTATCTGGCGGATCATTTTTGCAGCTTCGTGTCTGGTTCTGCTTTCAATCTCAGCAACTAGCCTGGCCTTTGCTTCTTCCCTGGTAAGCCCTGATATCTCCTCAAGTTTTGTGGTTTCCTGTTCAATAATCTTTTTCAGGCTCTGCTCCTTGTCCTCAATGGCCCTCTCCTGTTTGGCCACCTTGTTTTCCCAGGCCACCACCTCGCTTTCCTTCTGAATTACATTTTCCAGCTTTTTCTCCAGGCGTTCTTCTTTTTCCTGGAGTCTTTGTTCCTGTTTTTTTAATTCTTTTTCCCTTTCTCTGGTCTCTCTTTCAAGTTCCTTCTTTTGTTTGAATGTCTCGTCCTTGGCCTGAAGCAACAGTTCCTTTTTATGAGCTGCAGCCTCTTTTCGAG
This sequence comes from Desulfonatronovibrio sp., assembly GCA_003566455.1. Taxonomy (GTDB): domain Bacteria; phylum Desulfobacterota; class Desulfovibrionia; order Desulfovibrionales; family Desulfonatronovibrionaceae; genus Desulfonatronovibrio. The sequence continues at coordinate 42,685 of PXDF01000010.1, read as the reverse complement.
CCTCTTCCAGTATCTTGCCCGCCAGCTTCTGGTTGTCGCGCATTTCTTTATTTATAAAATACTTCTGCGCGGCAAAACCGATAATCGCACCAACACCGGCGGCGATAAAGGCTGTTATTACAATAGAGCTCCACATGGCATTCTCCTTTTATATGTTATTTTCCCCTGTACACCCCAACCTGAAAGGCCCTGGACAGGGAAAATTAAAAAACAGTCTGCTGCTGAAGGAGTTGTTTGAAGTCTCTTCCAGTCGGACCTTGAGTCTTAAAACGCAGCATCGGGGTATTAATGATGGAATAATTCAAGACAGAGTCTGTCCGGCTCAAATTCCAAAAAAGGAGTGTCTTGTGGTCTGAAGAAATCCAGACAAGACATTCGGAGTGACTTGATCAGCGAGGAAGTTTGGCTGTTAAAATTCCCCCGGCAGGCCGTGTGGGAACTTATTTTGAACCTCGTAATTAAAAATGGGCGCCAAAGCGGCTCCTTCAGGCTCCCCCGTTGAATCCGGGGTATGCGCACCAAAACCGCACAACGGCCCCCTTGAGGTTAGTGTTGGCTCAAAATAAATTGCCTTCATCACAAACCCACCAGGGATTATCATTGAAAAAAGTTTTTATCTTTTTCACTTTCTTGTCTCAAGTCGATCTATTTTCTGCAAAAGCTCATTGACCCTGTTGTTCAGGTCAGCAAGCTTTTGATCAGAGTAGAGATAGTCATCAGCCAAACCAAGGGCAAGGAATACCAGCAATCTTTCCTTGCTCAGCTTATTTCCTCTCTGTTCAAGCTCCGCAAAACGCTCCTCAAGTAATTTACGTGCCTGCTCGACTCGTTCCGGACCCGTATCAGTCCTGAAGGTCAGGTCAAGGCCTAAAATATTTATGTTATAACCGGGCATCAGGGTATTTCATCGTCTATCTTTTGCAATAGATCATTAATCTTCTCCAGCACCTGGTTGCCTTTATGACGCTCATTTTCCAACTCTTTTTTAAGAGAAAGGTTTTCCTGCTCCAGACTTTGCTTAACATCAAGCAGAGCGTTAACTTTTTGAGATAACTTTTCTATGGCATCCATAATAATAAATCTTAATTTTATTCTAACTTTTTTTCAAGGGATTTTTTTGAATCAAATTTTCTTGTCTGGTTCTGGCAATGGCCAGGGATTCCTCAGGCACATCCCGAGTTATTGTTGATCCGGCCCCAACCATGCTGCGTTCCCCGATCCTGACCGGTGCCACCAGTGATGTGTTGCTGCCGATGAATACCTGTTGTTCAATTATTGTTCTGTGTTTATTCCTGCCGTCATAATTGCAGGTTATGGTTCCAGCACCGATGTTTACTTTCTGGGACATCTCAGTGTCACCAATATAGGACAGATGATTCACCTTGCTGTATCTTCCGATAGAGGAATTCTTTATTTCAACAAAATTTCCCGCCTTTGAACCTTTTTCCATAACAGTACCGGGCCTTAATCTGGCAAAAGGTCCGATGGATGTCTGTTCTTTTATATCAGACTTGTGAATATGAGAAAAGGATAAAATTTCAGAGTCCAGGATAGAGCTGTCTTCTATGTAGCAATGGGAATTGATCCTGGTCCCGCTTCCCACAAACGAAGCGCCATAAATCTCACAGGGTCCTGTAATGTCAGCACCGGCTTCGATTCGTACTTCCGGTCCGATGCGAACCTGATCCTTGTTTCTGATTATTACTCCCTGAGAGATCATCCTGTCCACAATTTTGGACCTTAAATATTCTTCCTGCATAACCAGTTCAGCCGGAGTGTTGATCCCCATCAGTTCTGGACAGTTCCCGGCTGATACGCCCAGGACGTGCATGTTTCGATCATTGGCCAGAGATATCAGCTGGGTTATGTATAATTCCTTCTGTTCGTTATTGGCATCCAGATCAAAAATTACTTCCGCTAAGGCGGAGACCCTGAAAATGTAAATGCCGGAATTAACCTCAGCTGAACTGGGACCATGCAGCTGCGGGTTGTAGTCCTTTTCCTCAACCACAGCCCTGACCCGGCCGGCCTTATCCCTGACCACCCTGCCATAGCCTGATTGGTGGTCAAGGCGTAGAGAAAGAAGGCCCAAATCGGCTCCTGCCGAAATCATCTGAGAAATTAACTTGTCAAGATTTTGGTCTGAGACCAGGGGGGTATCGCCATTGGCCACTATCAGCCATTGAGCTCCGGAGTCTCTTATGGCCGGCCAGGCCTCCTGAAGGGCGTGGCCTGTACCGAGCTGCTCAGTCTGTATTATGAAATCATCCTTGTCATAAGGAAATTTTTTCTCAAGTAGCTCATGGCCGTGTCCTGTGACCACCAATCTTTTATGAAAATCCATTTTGCGAAAAGTGTCCAGTAAGTACCAGAGCATTGGTTTTCTCAGAAGCTCTTGCATGACCTTGGGTAAGTCAGACATCATTCTGGTCCCTTTTCCAGCCGCCAGTATTACTGCGACAAAATCTCTGCCGTATAATCTTCTCATGCTCTATTCTCAATATTTATAATGCGCAAAATTAAATTTATAATTAGAGATTGTCTACACAAAAAAAGCCCCGGCTGGCGGGGCTTTTTTTAAAGAAACAAGTCAAAGGGATGTGTTAAAGGGAACAGGTTCCGGCACTCACACCGCTTTCCCTGCACTTCAACCTATGCATGGCTCTGGCCATGGCTGCTTTAGCCCGGACATAATCAATCTCTTCCTTTTGCTGATTGATACGCTGTTCAGCCTTTTCTCTGGCCTTTCTGGCCCTTTCCACACTGATTTCCTCAGCCTTCTCCGCCACTTCAGCCAGTACTGTGACCTTGGAGGGAGTGACCTCAGCAAAGCCGCCTGCTACAAAAATATAGTACCTTTTGCCATTCTGCTTGTATAACAGGCTTCCAATGCTCAAGGCGGAAAGAAATGGAATGTGGCTGGGCAGTACACCGAACTCTCCACTCACTCCCGGGGCGCCGACGTATTCTACTTCTTCACTGAGAAGATTTCTGTCCGGCGTTACGATTTCCAGCTTTATCAAGTTAGCCATAATTTCACCTTTTTTGTTTAGTCTTCCTTGGCTTTTTCAAGGACTTCCTCAATGCCGCCGACCATATAAAAGGCACCTTCAGGGATCTCGTCATGCTTGCCGTCAAGAATTTCCCTGAAACCGCGGATAGTATCTTCAATCTTTACATAGCGTCCAGCCTTTCCGGTAAAGACCTCAGCTACATGGAACGGTTGCGAGAGAAATCTCTGGATCTTTCTGGCCCTGGATACTGTAATTTTATCCTCGTCAGAAAGCTCATCCATACCCAGGATAGCAATAATATCCTGCAGGTCGGTATATTTCTGGAGAGTCATCTGGACTTCCCGGGCCACCTGATAATGTTCAGGGCTGATTACATTGGGATCAAGCACCCTGGAAGTGGAGTCAAGGGGGTCAACCGCCGGGTAAATTCCAAGCTCAGCTATCTGGCGGGACAAAACAATCGTACCGTCCAGATGCGAAAATGTTGTGGCCGGAGAAGGGTCGGTCAGGTCGTCGGCAGGAACGTAGATAGCCTGAACAGAGGTGATGGACCCCTTGGTGGTTGAAGTGATTCTTTCCTGCAGGGCGCCAAGATCTGTACCCAGAGTCGGCTGGTAACCAACAGCTGAAGGCATGCGGCCGAGAAGAGCTGACACTTCTGTTCCAGCCTGGGTGAAACGGAATATGTTATCAATGAACAATAGTACGTCCTGATTTTCCTCGTCGCGATAATACTCAGCAGAGGTCAGAGCGGTCAACCCAACCCTGGCCCGGGCCCCTGGAGGCTCGTTCATCTGACCGTAAATCAGAACTGCCTTGTCAATAACACCGGCGTCAATCATTTCATGATAAAGGTCATTTCCTTCTCTGGTCCGTTCACCAACGCCTGCAAACACTGAAATACCCCCGTGCTGCTTGGCGATATTATTGATCATTTCCATAAGAACAACGGTTTTGCCAACACCGGCGCCGCCAAACATGCCCATTTTGCCGCCCTTGGGAAATGGGATTAAAAGATCGATTACTTTAACCCCGGTTTCCAGAATTTCAATCTTGGTGCTCTGGTCAATAAATGATGGAGCCGGTCTGTGAATAGGGTAAAATTTATCGGCCTTAATTGGTCCCTTTTCATCCACCGGACGCCCTACAACATTCAGAATACGACCCAGGGTAGGTTTACCAACCGGTACTGTAATGGGTTGGCCGGTGTCTGTGCCGACCATTCCTCTGACCAGACCATCTGTGGAGTCCATGGCAATACAACGGACAACATTATTGCCCAGGTGCTGAACCACTTCCACGACCAGATTTTCCTTTTCATCGGAAATGGTCGGATTGGATACTGTAACAGCATTAAAAATGAATGGAAGTTTTCCCTCGGGAAACTCCAGGTCAACGACATTAGCGATAACCTGTACTATCTTGCCGGTATTTTGTGCACTCATGTTTTATAGCCCCCTAATTATCCTTGTTTCAGCGCTTCAGCGCCGCCTACTATGTCCATTAATTCAGATGTAATGGCAGCCTGCCTGGCCTTATTATAGACCAGAGTAAGCTGTCCAACCATTTCGTCGCAATTCTTGGTCGCGTTATCCATCGCCGTCATTCTGGCTGCATGCTCACTGGCGGAAGTGTCCAGAAGCCCCCTGTAAACCTGAACCTTAATAAATCTGGGCAATATTTCTGCCAGTAATCCTTCCATGGATGGTTCAAAAATGTATTCGCTGGTAGGTCCTTCCTGAACAGATTCCTCATCCTGCTGTACCGGCAGGAGCTGTGAGGTCTGAGGCAACTGTCTTACCATGCTGACAAATTCCGCAAAGACTATATGCACCTCGTCAAGTTCCTCTTTAAGATACATGTCGTTCATTTTGGAACCGATTTCACTGGCAAGCTGAAAGTCAAAATTGCTCATGACATCGGGATAGCTCTCCTCGATATCGTACTTTCTTACACGGAAGAAATTGCGACCCTTTTTGCCTACGCAGAACAGTTTAACCTCCTTGCCTTCTTCCTTCTTCTTATTGCTGAGCCTAAGAGCTGTGTTACACAGATTAACATTAAAACTGCCGCACAGGCCTTTGTCTGAAGTAATCAGGATTATGCCCACTGTCTTAATTTCAGCGCGTTTTTCCAGAAGAGGATGAATTGAAGCATCCACCCTGGATGAAAGATCGGTTAAGATTTCGGAGTATTTTTCCGCGTAAGGACGAAAACGCTCAATACGCTGCTGGGCGCCGCGCAGTTTGGCCGAGGCCACCATATTCATGGCCTTGGTTATCTGCTTGGTCTTTTTGACCGCGCCGATTTTCCTTTTAATCTCCCTCAATGGTGCCATTTATTACTCCCGTTTAAACCTTAAAGGTCTTTTTAAACTCATCAATGGCCGCTGCAATTTTCTTGTCCAGGTCAACGTCTATATCTCCGGTTTCCTTGATCTGTTGAAGGATATCCGGCTTTTGACTGCGCATGAATTCAAGCATTCCCTCCTCAAAGCGGGAAACAGCATCAACAGGCAGATCATCCAGAAAACCCTTTGTGCCGGAATATAAGGCAATAACCTGTTCTTCAGCAGGCATGGGCTTATACTGGGGCTGCTTTAAAAGTTCCACAAGTCTTTCACCCCTGGTCAACCTTCTCTGAGTGGCCTTATCCAGATCGGAGCCAAACTGGGCGAAAGCTGCCAGTTCCCTGAACTGAGCCAGATCCAGACGAAGAGTTCCGGCTACCTTTTTCATGGCCTTGGTCTGGGCGGCACCACCAACTCTCGATACTGAGAGGCCTACGTTGATGGCTGGTCGGACACCGGCATAAAAAAGGCTTCCTTCCAGATAAATCTGGCCATCCGTGATGGATATTACGTTGGTGGGGATATAAGCAGATACGTCTCCGGCCTGGGTCTCAATAATGGGAAGGGCGGTCAATGAACCTGCCCCATGTTCATCACTCATTTTGGCGGCTCTTTCCAGCAGTCTGGAATGCAGGTAAAACACGTCGCCGGGAAAGGCCTCGCGTCCTGGAGGACGCCTGAGAAGCAGAGACATCTGCCTGTATGCAACGGCCTGTTTGGAAAGGTCATCATACATGATTACCGCGTGCCTTCCGCTTTCTCGGTAGTACTCGCCCATGGTGCATCCAGCATAAGCCGAGATGAACTGCAGGGAGGCCGGTTCTGAAGCTGTGGCGGATATAACCGTGGTGTATTCCATGGCCCCATGTTTCTGGAGGATGTCAACCACCTGGGCTACGGTGGACTTTTTCTGGCCGATGGCTACATAGATACAGAATACATCGGTTTCTTTCTGAGCCAGAATTGTGTCAATGCATATAGCTGTCTTGCCAATCTGGCGGTCGCCAATGATCAATTCGCGCTGGCCCCTGCCCACCGGGGTCATGGAGTCGATAGCCTTGAGCCCTGTATACATGGGTTCATGAACTGATTTTCTGGGAACAATTCCCGGAGCTTTGATTTCAACCAGTCTAGTATCTTTATGAGAGATAGGGCCTTTTCCATCCAAGGGATTGCCCAGGGGATCTATGACCCGACCGACAACCGCGTCTCCCACAGGCACCTGAACAATCTTGCCGGTTCTTTTAACCAGATCGCCTTCCTTGATTCCGGTGTCTTCGCCAAGAAGAGCGCAGCCCACGCTGTCTTCCTCAAGGTTCAGGACCATTCCCATTACCCCACCGGTGAATTCAAGAAGCTCCATAGCCATAACATTTTCCACGCCGTACACGCGGGCGATTCCATCGCCAACCGAGAGAACCACTCCGGTTTCGCTCATTTCAACGCGCTTTTCGTAGTTTTTGATCTGACCTTCAATGATCTGACTGATTTCTTCTGCTTTTATTTGCATAGCCCTACTCACCCCTCTTTATGTTTTCTTTGAGTATTTGAAGTTGCGCCCTGATGCTGGCATCCAAAACCTTATCTCCAACCTTCAACATGAGTCCTCCCAGGATGTTCTCATCAACATTATAGTCAAGAACTACCTTAAGGCCGGACTGTTTTTCAAGTTTTTCAACAATTTCCTTTTTAATATTATCAGCCAGTTTAATGGCTGTAACTATTTCACCACGGACTATTCCCTGATGCTCGTCCAGAAGCTTTGCATAATAGATGGCTATTTCTGGGATATAATCCAGCCTGGCTTTGTCGGCCAGAAGAAAGCAGAAGTTGCTCACCACTGTGCCGGGTTTTATTTTTGTAAAAAGCTGTTTCAGAATTTTTTTCTTCTCATCCATATTGAATATGGGGTTCTTAAAAATTCTGACCAACTCGGGAGCGCCCTCCAAGACACTGACTATTTTTGCCAGGTCTTGTCCATAAGCCTTGAGCTCCTTTTCGCCTTGTTTTTCGCCAAGAGCAAACAGAGCGCGTGCATATCTTCTGGCAATAATATTTCCTATCAATTTAGCACCACCCTTGTTAGGCTATCGTTAATAAGAGCTTGATGGTCCTCAGCCTTTAATTTTTTCCTGATCATGGCTTCGGCCGCCTCAGTTACTTTTTCAGCCAGTTCAGCCTTGATCTCCTCAAGGGCCAGCTTTGCTTCCTGTTCAGCGCTGATCTTTGCCTGCTGTTTTATAATCTCAGCCGCGGATTCGGCCTTGGCAATAATGTCAGCTTTTAAGGCCTCACCCTGGGATTGAGCCTGAGCCAGAATGCGCTCCCTTTCTTCATCGAGATTGGCAATGCTTTGCTCCACCTCGGACAGCCTTTTTTCTGCTTGTTTACGCCGGGCATCCAGATCACTCAACTCTGTCTCAATTTCCTTGCTCCGGCTTGGGAAAAAAGTAAACAGCTTCCTGCCTCCGGCATAATAAATAACAGCCAGGAAAATTACAAAGTTGATCACCCTCCAGATCTGATTTTTCAGATCAGGATGAAGATTCATGGGGTCAGCAACATTGAAAATTGTAGCTGCAAGCAGCAGGAGCGCCAAAATAAGCGGCACGGTTTTGTTTCCTTTCAACACACAGCCCTCCTTAAATATTGAAATATATTAACGTTATGCCTTACTTAGAATCTTTTGAGTCGCCTGTTCCGCAAATTTCTGAACTTCGTTCTTAAGGTTATTAATGGCTGCTTCCTTTTCCTTGGATACCTTTTCCCTGGCAGCCTTGACCATGCTCATGGCCTCTCCTGAAGCAACATCCACAATCTCATTCTCCCTTAAATATCCCTGCCCTTTAAGGTCGGACCTGATTTCCTGGGCCTTGATCCTGGCCTTGTCCAGCTCAGACTCATATGTTTTCATCTTTTCAGCAGCTGAAGAGGAAAAGCTTTCCACCTCGGAAACCTTTTGAGACATTATTTCCGCTCTTTTTTGGAGCATACCTCGAATGGGCTTGTACAGGATAATGTTAAGAAGCAGAAGAACAATCAGAAAGTTTACCAATTGAATAAAAAAAGTTACATTCAGTTCAATCATGGCGCCTCCCCCGGAGAATGTGAAATTTAGTTCAAAGTTGATATTTTTTGTTCAAAGACATAGTGCATTTAGCTAATTTCTAACTTTGTGTCAAAACCTTTTTGCAGTTATTTAACATTTTATTTGCAGTGATAATACAAGGTTTGTTAATATTTTCACATTGTTTTGCAACCTTAAAAATATTTAAAAATATTTACAACAAATTTTTTAAAAAATTATTCCTCAAGCGCATCCCTCTGATGCATGTCAATCTCCCCTTTAACCACAGCCCCTTCTTCCACCAGCAGCACCGGAGTAATAATTTTTCCATACAGATTGGCCTGTTTATACAGCACCACCTTGGACTGAGCCTTAAGCTCGCCTTCCAGGGTACCGCTCAGAACAAGCTGGCCCACATTAATACTGCCCTTAACCCGGGCTTCATTTCCAACTATCAGTGTCCCCTCCGATTCAATTTCTCCCTCAAACTCGCCATCTATTCGAACCGTGCCTTTAAATTCCAGCTTTCCATGGTATGAAGTACCCATACCCATGAAGGCGTTTATTTCATCCTTGGCCATTTTTACTCCTTTTGATTTGGAGGATTTTTTATACCAATTCAACATGTTGTGTTTAGCTCTTAAACATGAACCTGCGCATTGACACATTCAGCACGAGACCGACCATGATGAAGTTTACCAGAAGAGAAGTTCCCCCGTAACTGACAAAGGGGAGTGGAACACCCACCACGGGCATCAGCCCAAGAACCATTCCAATATTTATAAAGATTTGCCAGAAAAAATAAAAAAACACACCAACGCATAACATGGTGCCGAATTTATCCTTGGCTTCCTCGGAACTGAGAAATATCTGATACAGGAATAAAGAAAACAAAAACAAAAGGATTAATGACCCGATAAATCCCCATTCCTCTCCATAAACAGAGAAAGCAAAATCAGTGTGTTTTTCAGGTAAAAAACGAAGCTGACTCTGTGTGCCCTCCATAAACCCTTTTCCCCAGAATCCCCCTGAACCTATGGCGATCTGTGACTGGATCACATGATATCCTGAACCCAGGGGATCATGGCCGGGATTCAGAAAGGTCAACAGCCTGACTTTCTGGTAATCTTTCAGAAATATCCAGCCTGAGGGAATCAGAATGGGCGTTGTCAAGAGGAGCGTCTTGAAGGTATTTTTTCTTATGCCGTGGTAAATTAACATCCCGGCCATGAGAAAAACAAGAAGCAGGGCAGAACCAAGATCGGGTTGTCTGGCTATGAGATAGGCCGGAATTATAACGATGATCAGGACCTTTAGAATGTCCCTGAGTCCCAGGGAATGATTTATTTTGGACAAAAAAGCAGAAGTTACCAGCACAACTCCTACCTTGGCCAGTTCACTGGGCTGAAAGTTAAAAAAGCCAAGATCAAGCCATCTCTGAGCGCCGTAAATGGTCTTGCCCCAGAAGAGTACCGCAATCAGAGAGGCAACAGCCACTAAAAATATAAACCATGAACTGTTTTTTAAATGGCGGTAATCAAAAAGCATGGTCGTGATCATTGCCAGAATGCTTATGACTCCCCAAAGTATCTGCCTTTTATAAAAAGGGGTAATGGCTGTTCCGTCTCCGATTCTGAACGCGCTTGCAGAATAGAGATTGAGCACTCCTGCAATGAATAACAGGATGACAATGGCCAGTATTGACCAGTTTATATGCAGAAAAAGTTGCCGATCTACCATGATTTACTGGTGCGGGTGTGATTCATCAAAAAGATAGTCAAGCAAATCTCTGACCACCGGGCCGGCAGCCCTGCTCCCTGAACCTCCGTGCTCCACCAGGGCCACTATGGAGTACGTCCTGTCATTATTCCTGGCAAAGGCCGCCATCCAGCCATGATGTCTCAGCCAGTAATCAACAGCCTCAGGATCATCTTCCAGATGCTGCGGCATCAGTCCCACAACCTGGGATGTGCCGGTTTTACCGCCAACAATTACTCCATCTGTATAAAGCCTTCTGGCGGTTCCCCTTTCTCCCTCGACTGTCTCAATCATAGCCTGGTACACAAAATTACGCGAGGACTCGCTCCATGGTAACTGCACAGGATCAACCTTTTTTTCATCCAGGAGCAGCGAAGGCTTGTAAAGACTGCCCCCATTGGCGATTGCCGCAACAAACCTGGCCACCTGCAAGGGAGTGACCAGAATAAAACCCTGACCAATGGCCAGGTTGAAATTATCTCCACCCCGCCAGCCATCATTGAATCTCTGTCTTTTCCAGTCCCTGGTAGGAATGAGGCCGGACCTTTCATGAGGCAGGTCTATGCCTGTGGACCTCCCGAAACCGCTGCCCACTGCAAACTCGCTGATCCTGTCAACCCCCAGCCTGTCCCCCAGCTGATAATAATAAGAGTCGCATGATTCAACCAGAGATTTTTTCATGTCTACCCATCCATGGCCTTTCCAGCACCTGAAGACCCGGTTGCCCAGGGCGACTGATCCGGAACAAAAAATCCTGTCAGCGGCCCGGATATCAGGCTGAATATGGGCCAGGCCGGCCATGACCAGCTTGAAAACAGAGCCTGGCGGATAAGTACTCTGAATGCTTCTGTTCTGCAAGGGATGATGGGGGTTGCTCAGAATATTTTGCCATTTTTCGTGGGAAATGCCAAAAACAAACTCATTGTTATCATATCCTGGAGCACTGACCAGAGCCAGGACCTGTCCGGAATCAGCATCAATAACTATAACCGATCCAGACTTGCCATCCATAAGATCAAAGGCTTTTTGCTGTATTCCCAGGTCGATACTTAACTGAATGTTGTTTCCAGGAACAGGATAGTCAAGTACTTCCTGATGCAAAACCCTTCCTGAAGCATCAACTTCCATCTTTCTGAGTCCCTTTTGGCCCCGAAGAATCCTTTCCATGGAAAGCTCAAGACCCTGTTTGCCAACATTGTCGCCAAGACGAAGCTCCGGATCCCTTGTCAGCTCATCTTCACTGGCCCTTGCAACATAACCGAGGACATGCGAGAGAACTTCCCCCTGAAGATACCTCCTCCTCGGCTGAATAACAATTTTTACCCCGGGCCAGTAGGGAGATTCCGTCTCCACCCTGGTCAGGGTATCAAAGGACAGGTTTGAGGCAATAATCTGGTTTTCAAAAGACCTGACCATGCCTTTCCCCCTTTTAAATTCATCATGAACCTGGTCAGCGGGCATTTGTGTCCACCTGCTGATCTGCTCAAGGGTGGCCTCAATATCCGGACAGTCTTCTCTTATGATGGCAAGGCTGTATGATGGTTCGTTAACGGCAAGAAGCTCCCCGTGCCTGTCCAGGAAAAGACCTCTCGGGGCATAAATCAGCTGTCTTCGTTGAAGATTGTCCTGGGCCTTCTGAGAAAAAAAATTTGCTTTGTAGACTTGAAGATACCAGAGCCTGACTGAAAAAATACAAAAAAGGGAGATAATGAGAAACAACAGAAAGTATGAACCGAACTTTTCATTGAATATGCTGTTTGCCTTTAAAAGACTCATTGATGAAATACTTTCGAAATAGATTATAAATTATCATCCAGACCAGAAAATAGACCACGGCCTGAACCAGAAAGTCTTCAAAACCGTACTGTCCTGACAGTACAAAATCCTGAAGGGACGCCATAGCCAAAACGATCAAAATTTTGAACAGCGCCATGAACAAAAACAGGAACATGGTAAAAAAGACGTTTCTGACTTCCAGAAAAAAACCGCCGATATAAAAAAAAACCATAAAACCCAGATAAAAAAGAATCATGGTGCCAAAAGCCAGCCCGCCTGAGCCTTCCTGAATGAGCATCCATAAAGGCCCCGCCAGCAGGAAAGGTTTGTAAAGCCCGAACTGAAGCATTACCACCAGACCGGGAGAAAAAAAGTCCATGGTGCGGAAAAAATACTGTGCCCAGATCGCCGCTCCGGTGAATAAAATCCAGAAGAACGCCAGCTTCAATTTTCAATTAACCCCAACATCAGCTTGAGTCTTAATATTTTCGGATTTCTGCAGAATCAGGACCTCTTCCTGGTCACTCATATCAACCAGGGGTTTTGCTTCAACAGTTAAAAACAGGGATATATCCGAACGAAAAATCTCCTTAACCCTGGCAACCGGCAAACCTTTGGGATAAATTCCGGCCAGTCCCGAGGTCACCAGAAGTTCTCCTTCCTTAAGGTCGGAGTTAAGGTGAACATAGTGAAGAGAAAGATTTTTCTGGTATCCCTGTCCCGCGAGAATACCCTTGACCCTGGTCTCTGAACTTATAACCGGGATGCGACTGTTGGGATCTGAAAGAAGCAGGACTGAAGAAAAGTTAAGTCCTGTTCTGAAAGTCCTTCCCATCACTCCCGTCGGTGTTACCACCGGCAGGTTAGGTAAAACTCCCTGGAGCTTGCCCCTGTCTATTATCACTGAATTTATTGTTCCCAGAGGCCCGAAGCCATGCGCGATGACCCTGGCTCCAAACCTTGACCACTCATTGGGAGGAGTAAATTCCAGCAGCCTTTCCAGACGCTGGACAGATGCGGCCTCTTCCGACAACCTGGCAAGTTCCATTCTGAGCCGGCTGATTTCTTCCTTCAAGACCTGATTGTCTTTATGAACCTCAACCAGGTATACATATGTATCCCAGGAATCCGAGACTCTGGTCTGGACCCATTTACCCGGCTTTATAACCCATCCCACCAATTCCAGACCAGTATAGGATGCCAGGCGGTCCAGAAATTGAGTTCGGGAGTTCCATGTATAAAGACTCAAATAAATGACAAGAAAAATAAAAAAAAGTCCAAGAATCTTTCTGGTGGTTAATTGGAAGTTAATCTATGGTTACCTCCTTGAGGACGTCAAGGTTGTCCAGGACTTTGCCCGAACCCAGAACAACAGTGGATAATGGATCGTCAACAATGGTTATGGGCAGGGATGTCTCATCCCGGAGCAGCTGGCCAAGACCTTTTAAAAGGGCGCCGCCTCCGGTAAGCACTATTCCGCTGTCAACAATATCCGCGGCCAGTTCAGGCGGAGTCTGTTCCAGAGCCACCCTCACAGCCTGAACAATGCTGTCCACCTGTTCGGAAATGGCTTTCCTCACTTCCTGGGAAGTTATGGTGACATTCTGGGGGATACCCGAAACCAGATCACGTCCCTTAACCACCATTTCCTGTTCTTCATCGCCCGGATAGGCTGACGCGATAGTTGTTTTGATATTCTCGGCAGAGCCCAGCCCGATGAGCATATTGTATTTGCGTTTGACATGATGCAATATTGCGTCATCCATTTTATCTCCGCCAATCCTGACCGAACGGCTGTAAACAATGCCTGAGAGGGAAATTACAGCAACCTCAGTGGTGCCCCCGCCGATGTCCACAACCATATTGGATGTAGGTTCCGTTATGGGCAGATTGGCTCCAATGGCTGCCGCCATGGGTTCTTCAATAAGATAAACTTCCCTGGCCCCCGCGCTCTGGGCTGATTCCTTGACAGCCCTCTTTTCAACCTGTGTTATGCCTGTGGGCACGCAGATAATTATCCTGGGCCTCACCAGACGGCGGCTGTTGTGAACCTTGGCAATAAAATGCCTCAGCATGGCTTCGGTAACTTCAAAATCAGCTATGACCCCATCTTTCATGGGCCTTATGGCTTTAATATTCCCGGGGGTTCTTCCAAGCATCTTCTTGGCCTCGCTGCCCACCGCCAGAACCTTGTTGACCCCGCGCATATCCGTCTTAACGGCAACAACCGATGGCTCCCTGAGCACAATGCCTTTACCTTTGACATAAACACAGGTATTGGCAGTGCCGAGGTCAATAGCCAGATCATTTGAGACTGCGCCGAATATCTTATCCAGTATTCTAAACATGCCTTCCTCTTAGTAGATTTTAAAATGAGCAACTTTCCTGCAACTGTTTGACACGCCTGTCATTGCGAGAACCTGAAGGGTGCGCGGCAATCTTTTAATAACTGGCTGAGATTGATTCTCTTCCCTGGCAATGACAGACAAAAGTCACTCAAATTAGATAGATGTTAACAGCTTGTTGAAAAAGTCCTTACTTGCAGGACGTTTAAAAATTTCTAATGCAAGGAGCGATCCGTCATCTACATGAGGTGTAATTTAATCAAAAGCTGAAGAATTACCTGCTCACGCAGGTGCCGGTGCAGCAACGCAACAATTGGAAGTTTTTCTACGACCTGTTAAAATGTCAGACATTCTGAACATGAAAACATTACCAGATTAATAACAGCCAGGCAACTTTGTTTGAGGTCTTTTGTCCATGGAGAAATACTATACTCTCTCATCTTACTGGAAAAAAAAATTTGGGATCAGGGTCTGGAAAATACCCCTGGACGCCGGGTTTAACTGCCCAAACAGAGACGGGACCATTTCTTCAACAGGTTGTATTTTCTGCAACGAACAGGGATCGGGAACAGGTCAAAGCCTTAAATCCATCTCGATAAAAAATCAATACAATCTGTGCAGGGAAAAATTAATATTAAAACATGGCCCCATAAAGTTTGCCGCTTACCTGCAATCTTTTTCCAACACTTATTGCTCGCCGGCAAGGCTGGAACTGGTCCTGGACCAGCTTAGTGATCTCGACGATCTCTGTGTTTTATGCGTTGGAACCAGGCCTGACTGTCTGGATAGAGAAAAAATAAGGATCCTGGCTTCTTTTCCCTGTGATGAAGTCTGGCTGGACCTGGGACTTCAAAGTTCCCGTGATGAAACTTTAAAGCGAATCAACAGAGGACACCTTGCCGAGGACTTTTCCAGATCATGCCGACTGTCATCCCTGGCAGGAATAAAAGTATGCGCCCACGTTATTGCCGGCCTTCCCGGTGAAACTCTTGATCACTTTCTGGAAACAATAGAATTTCTGAACAAAGAACCAGTCAAAGGAATAAAATTTCACAACCTTTATATTTGCAGAAACACCACCCTGGCCAGGATGTGGGAAATGAACATATACAGACCCCAGGATATGGAAGAATACGCTCACTGGGTTGCTCTGGGCCTTGCCGGGCTCCGGCCTGACATTATTATTCACAGGTTGACCGGAGACCCTGCTCCGGGGGAGCTTATAGCACCTGAATGGGCGCGCAGAAAAAACAGCATCATCAACCAGATAAAAAATGTAATGCATGTTCAGGAATTATGGCAGGGCAGATACTGGAACACTTTTCAATACCAGAAAAATCTGTAAATTTTTATATGCGAATAAAACTCACTCTGGCCTATGATGGCGGAGATTACCACGGTTGGCAAGTACAAAAAGACAGGCCCACAATACAGGGAGTCATGGAAGACGCCTTGAAAAAAATCTGTTCCATACCGGTTCGCGTTCATGGTTCCGGCAGGACCGACGCCGGAGTTCACGCTTCTGGTCAGGTAGCTCACTTTGACGTACCTGAAGGCAAGACCGGTATACCATGGCAACAGGCCCTTAACTCCATACTTCCCGAATCCGTGAGAGTGATCAGGTCTATGGCTGTGAATAAGGATTTCCATTCACGGTTCAGCGTAATATCCAAGACTTATTCTTACACGTTCTGGACTGAATCTGATTTTGTCCTGCCTCAGAGGAGAAATTACGTCTGGAAAACCGGTCCCCTGGATGTGGACTCCATGAGGGAAGCATCCCTCTTTCTTCTGGGGAAAAAAGACTTCCGTGCGCTCATGAATACCGGAACAAGAGTCAGAAGCACCTGGCGCGAGGTTAAAGGGATTTCTTTTGCTTCAGGTCTTTACCCCCAGGAACTGGTGTTCACCATAACAGCTGACGGTTTTTTGAAACAGATGGTCAGAAATATTGTCGGCGTGCTTGTGGTTATCGGCTTGAATAAATATCCCTCCACTTTTCTGGAACAAACACTTTCTGCTGGAAAGAGAGGCCTTGCTCCGGCCACCAGTCCGGCCAGAGGATTATGCCTGGAATATGTTGAGTATCCAGATCAATACAGCGCTCATTGACTTTTTTTCAAAAAATATTAGGCTTAGAAACTATGACTAAAGAGCTGACCGGAACACAATCTTCGCCGGAAATATCTGCTGAGGATGAAATAAAAGAGCCGCGAAGATTCAAGGTGTTGCTGCACAACGATGATTATACCACTATGGATTTCGTAATATATGTCCTGAAAAAGGTCTTTAATAAAACTGAAGGCGAAGCAGTTCAGATTATGATGAAAGTGCATAAAAACGGAATTGGAGTATGCGGCGTTTACACCAAGGAAGTTGCCGAAACAAAGGTTATCATGGTCAAGAATCTGGCCAGAAAAGAGGGGTTTCCCCTGAAATGCACAATGGAAGAGGTTTAAATGTTAAGTAAGGATTTGGAAAGAATAATTGCCAGAGCTATTCGTGAAGTAAAAGTAAGACACCATGAATATCTCACATTGGAGCATATACTTTATGCATACCTTCTCGATGACAAGGGCAAGGAAGTCCTTTCAGGATGTGGGGTGGACATGTTTAAGCTCAAGAACCAGCTGGAGAGATTTTTCCTGGACCACCTTGAGGTTATGCCTCCTTCTGGAGACAGGGAGATAGTTCAGACCATCGGAGTGCAGAGGGTTATGCACAGGGCTTTGGGCCATGTTCAGTCAGCAGGGAAAAATATGATTCAGGCAGGTGACCTTCTGGCTGTCATGTTTGAAGAGGAAGAAGCCTTTGCCGTGTATTATCTGCGCACCCAGGGTTTATCACGTCTTGACATACTTGAGTATATTTCCCACGAAATGGAGTCGGATCAGCCCGGGTCTGCTTGTCCTGACTGCAGACCCAAGGAAAAAAGCGACAAGGACGGTAACTTCCTGGCCTTGTATACTGACAATCTGGTGGAAAAAGCCCGTAAGGGGCTTATTGACCCCCTGGTTGGCCGTGAACCTGAAATGAAAAGGGTGATCCAGGTCTTGCTGCGGCGCAGAAAGAACAACCCTATTTTCGTTGGTGACCCCGGTGTGGGCAAAACTGCCATGGCTGAAGGCCTGGCTCTTCAGATATCCGACAGAAAAGTCCCTGATACTTTCCTGAAAACAAATATTTATGCTCTGGATATGGGGTCTCTTCTTGCCGGAACCAAATTCAGAGGTGACTTTGAAGCAAGACTTAAGGGCGTGATCAACGAACTTCAGAAAATAAAAGGGGCTATTCTTTTTATTGACGAGATTCATACAATCGTCGGGGCTGGCGCCACCAGCGGCGGTTCAATGGATGCCTCAAATATTTTAAAGCCTGTCCTGGCTTCAGGTGAAATCCGATGCATTGGTTCCACAACATATGAAGAATACAAAAACCATTTTGAAAAGGACAAGGCTCTGTCCAGAAGGTTTCAGAAGATTGAACTGCCTGAGCCAAGTATCCGGGAAAGCGTTGAAATCCTCAAAGGGCTGAGACCTTATTATGAGGATTTCCATCATGTAAGATATATGCCCTCGGCAATTGATGCTGCTGTAGACCTTTCTGCCAGGTTCATAAATGATCGCTTTCTTCCAGACAAGGCTATTGACGTAATGGACGAGGCAGGAGCGGTCCATGTTCTTGAGGGTGCCCCCAGGGGAAAAAAACAAGTCACGCCAAAGGATATTGAAAGGGTCATTGCCTCTATGGCCAAAATTCCAGCCAGACAGATATCTTCTTCTGACAAGGGCAAGCTTTTGGATCTGGACAGAGATCTGAAAAATGTTATTTTTGGCCAGGATAAGGCTGTGGATACACTGGCCAGGGCCATTAAAAGATCCAGAGCCGGGCTTCGCGAAGAGAACAAGCCTGTGGGGAGCTTTCTTATGATCGGCCCCACCGGAGTGGGCAAGACTGAACTTTCCAAGCAGCTGGCAGAGGTTCTTGGAATTAAATTTATCCGCTTTGATATGAGCGAATACATGGAAAAACACGCAGTGGCCAGGTTAATCGGAGCTCCCCCGGGTTATGTGGGTTTTGACCAGGGCGGACTTCTCACTGAAGCCATCCGCAAGAGTCCTTACAGCGTGCTTTTGCTGGACGAAATTGAAAAAGCCCATCCGGATATGTTTAATATCCTTCTCCAGATCATGGACTATGCCACCCTTACCGACAACAACGGCAGAAAGGCGGATTTCAGACACGTAATCCTCCTCATGACATCCAATGCAGGGGCCAGGGAAATGGGCTCCAAAAGCATCGGCTTTGGCCAGGAAGCCAAGGACGACCTTACTGCCAAAGGTATTGCCGCGGTGGAAAAATTGTTCAGCCCGGAATTTCGCAACCGCCTTGATGCCATAGTGACTTTTGAAGCTTTGAGCTCCAAGGTGATGGAGCTTATTGTGGATAAAAACATCAATGAACTTAACCGCCAGCTTAAAGATAAAAAGGTTGTTCTAACCCTTTCAGGACCTGCCAGATCATGGCTTGCCAGAAAGGGGTATGACCCGATGTTTGGAGCACGGCCATTGTCCAGGGTCATGCAGGAAATGATCAAGGACCCTCTGGCAGAAAAACTTCTTTTTGAAAACCTGGACAAAAAAACCGCCATCAAAATTGAACTGAACAACAAGAAAAACCAGTTGCAATTCAAGTGAGCGCTTTTTTCCTGACCAGGGAACCTGTTTTTCCACATCCCAGCCTGGCCGATCCCGACGGTCTCCTGGCCATAGGCGGAGATTTAAGTGAAACAAGACTTCTAATGGCCTATTCTCAAGGCATTTTCCCCTGGTATGGTCCGGGATCACCAATTTTATGGTGGTGCCCTGAACCCAGACTGCTGCTTTATCCTGATCAAGTCCATATTCCCAAAAGCCTGCGACGGGTTATCAACTCGGAAAAATTCAGAGTCTCTTCAGATACCGCTTTTGAGATGGTTATTGAAAACTGTTCCCTTGTAACCAGGCCTGGATGGAACGGAACATGGCTGGTACCTGAAATGATTGAAGCATATATCAGGTTGCATAAGGCAGGAGTGGCCCATTCTTTTGAAACCTGGCAAGGCTCTTGTCTTAAGGGTGGAATCTACGGTGTTGCGTTGGGAAAAGCGTTTTTTGGCGAATCAATGTATTACCATGCTCCTGATGCCTCAAAAGTCGCCCTGGTTCACCTGATGCGCTTTCTCAAGGAAAATGGCTACCATTTTATGGATTGTCAACAGACAACCAGACACATGCTCAGATTTGGCGCACATGAAGTGTCAAGAAACGAGTTTTTGAAACAGCTGGAAGCAGCGGCCGGTGAAAAGGATAAAACAGGAAAGTGGCATTACTCGGCCTGATCTGACTGGTTACGGTCAAAAACATTGGCCTTGAAATCAAGGGGCTTGCCTCTTGCCGCCTGAATATTCAGTTAGTTCAGTCTTATCAGCTTGACTAAAAAATCCTTGTTGAAAAGGCTGTTACCCCTGTTAAACCTCTTCTCCGGTCAAAATAGGCGCATGAGCACTCAAATCATAAAAGCCATGCACTGGAAAAGAAAGAGTATAGTTTGGAATCTGGTCAAACCTGATCCGCCCGTGATTCTCATTTTCCGGCAACATGGATAAAGGCATAAGGCCGCCTGGAACTGGAAACGAAAGGGGGGCACTATTGATCGTCCTTAGTTTCTGGGAATATCTGTCCTGAAGATAGCCAACCAGACTGTCACGTTCCTCAACTGTGAATGACTCCATAACCACGTGTCTGGACTTTTCCAGATCATGCCCGGTCTGGCCGGGAGTCTGACTGATAATCAGATCCCAATTATAACTGTTTTCTTCTGACTGATCCCAGCTGGGTCTGTAGAGATGAACTTCCACATCCTTTCTTCCCTTGAATGACCTGATCACTATGCTGACCATGTAAGCCCTGTCCAGGGGGAGATTTTGTTCCGGGGAGATAATATTAACTTCCATGTAATCACCATTTCACAGATTATTGAAAACGTCATTAACACACATCTGACTTAGCGATTCTCTATGTGTCGAGACGAGCGAAACGGCCTGCAAAGGGGCGCTGCAGCGCCCCGTATAAATCAGGTTGACTTAATTTGCAGACAATCCACATCTTGTTGATCAACCATATTCTATTTATGGCTAATCCAGCTGTTTCAGAAGAATGTCCTTGATCTGGTCAATACTGCCCTCTCCATTAAGTTCAATGTACTTGTAGCCTTCCTTGTCAGCCATGTTTTTGAAAAAATACGCGGCCGCGAGGGTACCGGTCTTATCATCATAGTATATGTTGTGTCTCTTATCTATGGCTTCCTCGTCCTGATCATCAGCCCTGGTCTTGAGCCCTCCTCCGCAAACCCGGCACTTGTCGCCGTCCGGCTTGATGGCATCTATAAAAATATTGTTAGGATGGTTCGGGTCATTGTCGCAGAGCCTTCTCCCCATGATCCTGTTTTTGGCCACTTCTCTGGGCAAAAGGATTTCGATGACATAATCGAGTTTCATGCCTGCCTCATTCAGAGCCTCCCACAGCTTTTTGGCCTGAACAATATTTCTTGGAAAACCGTCCAGAAGCCAGCCCTCAGCACCTTTCTCCTTCAGGGTTTCCAGAACCATGGGTATGGTAATGTCATCAGGAACCAATTCGCCCCGGTCGATATACTCCTTGGCCTTTTTACCGAGATCAGTACCCTGACCGATGTGCTGTCTGAATATGGCGCCTGATTCAATGTGCGCCAGGTTGTACTTCTGTTTGACCAGTGAACCCTGAGTGCCCTTGCCGCTGCCATTTGGACCAAAAATTAAACTATTCAATTTATGCCTCCTTGATAAAAATTTCACTTGAAACTACCTGCTCCCCTTCTATCTGTCAACAAAGGTCCTTGCTTTCAATTTTTTCTTTATCAAAAATAACATGCTTGGCAATTGCACTCTGTTGAGCTAATAAGACTTCTGGCTGAACTGATTTTCTAGTTTTTTGCTTAATTATCCCATTGCCCCCCTTGCAGAAAAATTCAGGCTGGGGAGAACTTTTTTAGTCAAAAGGCGGAAAGACTGATGAAAACCAAATTCATATTTATTACCGGAGGTGTGCTGTCTTCATTGGGGAAAGGACTGGCTGCCGCTTCCATTGGAGCCCTTTTAAAGGCCAGGGGACTGAAAGTTACCATTCAAAAACTTGATCCATATATTAATGTTGATCCAGGCACCATGAATCCCTTTCAACATGGCGAGGTATATGTAACTGATGACGGGGCTGAAACCGATCTGGATCTTGGGCACTATGAACGTTATCTGGACCAGCCTATGGGTCAGATCAACAATTTCACCTCCGGCCGGATCTATTATTCAGTCATAACCAAGGAACGCCGCGGTGATTACCTTGGAGGAACGGTTCAGGTCATTCCGCATATTACCGATGAAATTAAAGAGGCCATCAAAAGCGTTGCTCAAAACCAGGAGGACGTGGCCATAATTGAAATAGGCGGCACTGTAGGTGATATTGAGGGGCTTCCCTTTCTTGAAGCCATAAGACAATTGCGCAGAGATCTGGGCAAGGAAAACGTCCTCTATATCCACTTGACTCTGGTCCCGTATATGAAGGCTGCCGGCGAACTCAAAACCAAGCCCACCCAGCACAGTGTCAAGGAGCTGAGAAGCATTGGGATCCAGGCTGATATCATACTTTGCCGCTCCGAAGTTGATCTTGACCAGGATATCAAATCAAAAATCGCCCTCTTCTGTAATGTTGATCCTGATGCGGTATTCACGGCCAAAGACGTCAAAAGCATCTATGAAGTGCCCATGACCTTTTACGAAGAGGGCCTGGATCAGAAAATCGCCATAATGCTTAAACTTCCGGCTAAAAACCCCAACCTGCATAAATGGGAAAACATTTTATACCGCCTTCATCATCCAGGGTCTACCGTGAACATCGCAATTGTCGGCAAGTACGTCGATCTGAGAGAATCTTACAAAAGCCTGCACGAAGCACTGATCCACGGGGGCCTTGAAAACGAGCTGGAAGTGAATTTAAGGTATGTCAACTCCGACAAAATTAATGGAAGCAATCTAAGGGAAAACCTGGATGGTCTTGAGGGCATCCTGGTACCAGGCGGGTTTGGCTCCAGAGGAATAGAAGGAAAGATTCTTTCCATAAGATATGCCCGAATTAACAATGTCCCTTTTCTTGGGATTTGTCTGGGCATGCAGTGCGCTGTTATTGAATACGCCCGCAATGTACTGGAAATCAGCAATGCAAATTCACAAGAATTTGACCCTGATACAGAACATCCTGTAATTTATCTGATGAAAGAGTGGTTTGATTTCAGAAGCAATATCCTTCAGAAAAGGTGTGAGCAGAGCAATAAAGGAGGCACCATGCGCCTTGGTGCCTACCCCTGCGTTGTCAGGCCTGACAGTAAGGCCGGGCAGGCCTACAAGACTGACCAGGTCATGGAAAGGCACAGGCACAGATATGAGTTCAATAAAAAATACGCCCCGGACTTTGAAGAAAAAGGGATGATCTTCAGCGGTCTTTCCCCGGATGAAAGTCTGGTGGAAATAGTTGAACTGAAAGATCATCCATGGTTTCTGGGATGCCAGTTTCATCCCGAATTCAAGTCGAATCCCATGCACGCCCCCCCCTTGTTCAGGGAATTTATCAAGGCTGCCGGACAGGCGGTATAGGCTGACATGTCTGATATCTTTACCCGAAGTCAAAAAGAACTTTTTTTTATACTCGGTCCATGTGTCCTGGAGGGGCTTGAACCAGCCATGGAGATTGCCTGTACAATAGCCGAGATCAGTAATGATCTGAAAATTCCAGTAATCTTCAAAAGTTCCTTTGACAAAGCCAACCGCACCTCTGTCACAAGTTTCCGCGGTCCAGGATTAAAACAGGGTCTTGAATGGCTGTCATCAATCAAAGACAAAACCGGACTGCCCTTGATCACTGATATTCATTCTCCGGATCAGGCCGAAACTGCGGCAGAGGTGGTGGACATTATCCAGGTTCCGGCCTTTTTATGCAGACAGACAGATATTCTTCTGGCAGCAGCCGCAACCGGCAAAATCATAAATGTAAAAAAAGGACAATTTCTTGCGCCATGGGATATGGCTCAGGTAGTCTCAAAAATCAGGACTCATGGAAACCACAGGATATGGCTCACTGAAAGAGGGTCGATTTTTGGTTATAATAATCTGGTGGTTGACTTCAGGTCTTTCCCTGTTATGAAAGACTTGGGATATCCGGTAATCTTTGACGCCACTCATTCTGTTCAGATTCCCGGCGGAAAGGGAGTCAGCTCGGGGGGGCAAAGAGAATTTGTCCCGGTGCTGGCCAGAGCATCGGTTGCCGCAGGAACAGACGGAGTCTTTATGGAAGTCCATCCTTTTCCTGATCAGGCCCTGTGCGATGGCCCCAATTCCTGGCCTCTGGACAAGTTGAAGCCTCTATTAAAAAAACTTCTTGAGATCAGGCTCTCTTCCAACGGTCATGAGCCGTCCTAAACCTCTTAATCCTCTCCCAACCCTGATTAAATAAGGATATTGCAATGGATCAGGATATTTTTGCTGTTACTGCCGGAATCAAACTGCTGATTATGGACGTGGATGGCGTTTTGACAGACGGCGGTCTATATTATGATTCCATGGGCCGGATCACGAAAAGATTCAATGTCCAGGATGGCCTGGGAATAAAACTTGCCCAGGCAGCCGGACTGAAGCTGGCCGTCATGTCAGGTCTCTCCTCATCTGCAGTGCAGTCCAGGGTCAGTGAATTAGGCATAAAGCACTATTTCCATGGCTTTACTGAAAAAGCTCCCCTTATTGGACAACTGGCAAGGGATGAAGATATTAGCCTTGGTGAAATGGCCTATATTGGAGATGACTGGGTGGATGCTGCTCCCATGCTGATGGTTGGCCTGCCCATGGCTGTGGTCAACGCTCAGCCTGAAATAATCAGGATCGCAAAGTGGATCAGCCAGGCCAGAGGCGGTCACGGGGCAGTCAGGGAAGCAATAACTTTTATACTCAGCGCACAGGGCAAACTGGAAAAAC
The DNA here is from genome assembly GCA_003566455.1 of Desulfonatronovibrio sp. Classification (GTDB taxonomy): domain Bacteria; phylum Desulfobacterota; class Desulfovibrionia; order Desulfovibrionales; family Desulfonatronovibrionaceae; genus Desulfonatronovibrio. Next base: position 18,282 of record PXDF01000010.1, on the reverse strand, counting down.
AATGGGAAAAGTGGACATCATTAAATGGTTAGAAAACTTGCCCCTATTTTTTTCAGCGCGGCTGTCCTGTTTGTTCTTTTTCTGACTTTCTGGCAAAGAAGTCCAGGTCCCAGGCTGACTGAAATCAGGCACCAGATGGAGGTTGACATGAATATCAGGGATTTCAGTTTGATCCAGGGACAGGAAGGAAAAAGCAGTTGGGAGCTGCTCTCAGATAATGCCGGTTTTCTTGAAGATAAAGATGTCTTTGTCCTAGATAATCCGGCTATCACCTATCATACCCGAGATAATGCCGGCTCCTTGGTAATCAGGGCCTCCCAGGGGATGGTCCTTCAACAGGAAAACCTTGTCCACCTCTGGCCAGATGTCCGGGCTGATCACGGCGAGATAACGGTAAATTCAGACAAGGCGACTTACGTGGGCGGAGAAAACTATATACTTCTTGAAGACAACGTGGTCTTCAGAGGGCGTGGGATCACGGTCAAAAGTCCTGAAGCCAGATTCAATATTGATCAAGACCAGATAGTGGCAACAGGAGGAGTCAGCACTTTTCTGCCATAAACACAGCGTTGACAGGCCCTCTTGCAAAATGAAATCCAGTATCTTATATTTTGATAACTTGCTGGAGTTTGCTCCAGACAGTGGCCAGACAAGGATAGATCCAGGCCATTCAGGCCTGAAGTGAGTTGTTTATGAAAAAAATATCAACAGTCTTTTTATGTTATGTGTTAATTATTTTAGCCAAAACCCTGGTCTTTGGCATGGAAGATGGCCAGAACCATTCCACAGACATCACTTCGGATAAAATGACCTACACAGGCAAGGAAAATCTCGTAATATTTTCCGGTAATGTTCATGTTGTCAGGCCAGATTTTGAGCTCTGGTCAGATGAACTGCATGTTTTCCTTAAACCCGGTCAGGAAAATGATCTTCCTGGCCAGCAGGAAAACATTGAAAAAATCCTGGCCAGAGGCGAAGTTCTCATCAGAAGTGACGGCAGAGATGGGCATAGTGACCTGCTCACATATTCTCCAGATACAGGTATTGCCCGGCTTGAAGGAAGTCCCAGGCTGGTTGAGGGTCAAAACAGCGTTGAGGGAGAAACCATAATCCTGAATATGAATGAAAATACCTCCGAAGTCCTGGGGGGACCAGAGAAAAGGGTCAGGGTAATCTTCCACTCGGATTCAGAAACCCGTGAATAAGTCATCTGTGGATAGTTTCAAGGCCATTGAGGTTTACAAGCAGTACGGCAAAAGGCTTGTAGTCAAGGGAATTTCCCTGGATATCAGGCGCGGAGAAATCGTCGGGCTTCTGGGTCCCAATGGGGCAGGAAAAACCACCACTTTTTACATGCTCGTGGGTATTATCTCGCCAAGCAGAGGCAATGTGGTCTTTGACCATGAGGACATAACCAGTCATTCCCTGCCCAGGCGGGCCGGACTGGGCATTAGTTATCTGCCCCAGGAAAGCTCAATTTTTAAAAAACTGACTGTTCTTGAAAACCTTATGCTTATTCTTGAATATACTCATAGTAATAAGCAGGATCGAAAAAAAAAGGCTGATGAATTGATGAACGAGCTGGGCATACACAAACTGGCTCATCAAAAAGCGTCTTTCTTGTCCGGGGGTGAACGCAGGCGGCTGGAGATTGCCAGGGCGCTTATCAAAAATCCAAAATTTATTCTCCTGGACGAACCCTTTGCCGGGATTGATCCCATAGCTGTGGATGATATTCAGAAAATAATATTGAGGCTTAAACAAAAAAATATCGGAATCCTGATTTCTGATCACAATGTCAGAGAAACTCTGAAAATTTGCGACCGGGCTTCCATTGTTTATGAAGGTCAGGTGATTCTGGATGGAACACCATCGGAAATAATCCAAGACACAAGGGCCAGGACAGTATATCTGGGAGAATCATTCAGCCTGTAGCTGAAACTCTTTTTATAAATAATCTCAAAGGTTATGAATCAGTTGATCCTGAATAATATTTTTGTCCTTGTCTAATGCTAATTAATCCCATAATGTTTCAATCATAACTCCAATCTTTAACCTTTGCCACGGAACTGAATCATGGTCCTGGAACTAAGACAGAATTTAAAGCTGACCCAGCAGCTGGTAATGACTCCGCAGCTTCAGCAGGCCATTAAGCTTCTGCAGTTATCAAGATTGGAATTGCTGGAAGTTGTCCAGCAGGAACTTGAAGAAAACCCCATGCTGGAGGAATCTCTCCCCCTTGTTGACGAAGAAACTGAAAAAGACGCCCTTAATGACCGGGATCAGGATGCCAAGCTGACCAGCGAAGAAAAGGAAATGATCAACAACGCTGATTGGGAGGACTATCTTGGTCACTTTTCCAGTACTTCCAAACAGTCCGGCTCAAGGGAATGGGAAGTTCCAGAGGAAATACAGAGCTATGAAGCCAGATACTCTGCCAAGCCGTCATTGGAGGGTCATCTTCTGTGGCAGCTTTTCCTGCAGAGCTTCACTGATGAAGAACTGATGATCGGTGAGGAGATAATCGGAAATATTGATTCCAGGGGTTATCTCAAGGCTACCACTGAAGAGCTGGCTAAGGCGTGCTCGGTTTCAGAATCAGCAGTGGAAAGTATTTTAGAAAAAATTCAGAACTTTGATCCGGTGGGGATAGCATCCAGGGATCTCCGGGAATGCCTCCGAATTCAGCTCAAAGCCCTTAACGAAACAGACCCCATACTTATGGAACTTGTCACGGAGCACCTTGAAGATATTGAAAAAAACAGGCTTACGCCTCTGCTCAAAAAATTCAGGATAAGTAAGGAGCTATTAAGAGAGTATATAGAAGTCCTGCAAAGTCTTGATCCATTTCCGGGTTCGAGCTACGGATCAGATGATGTGGTCTATATCAGCCCTGATATTTTTGTTTACAAATTTGAAGACGACTTTGCCATTGTCCTTAATGAAGACGGAATGCCGGCCTTACATCTGAGTCCTTATTACCAGAATTCCATTCACAAGGGCAATAATAAAAAAGACTATGACTATATCCAGGAGAGAACCCGTTCAGCAGTATGGCTCATGAAAAGCCTGCACCAGCGCCAGAGGACCCTGTATAAGGTAATGGAGAGCATCCTCAAATTTCAAAGGGAATTTTTTGAACACGGTGTGAGCAGACTTAAACCTCTCATACTCAGGGAAGTAGCTGAGGACATCAGCATGCACGAGTCAACTGTAAGCAGGATTACCACCAGCAAGTATGTTTCCACACCTTTTGGCATCTTTGAATTAAAATTCTTTTTCAACAGCTCTTTGACCATGGACAGTGGAGGGGTGGTGGGTTCTGAAAGCGTGAAGGCTGCCATCAAAAAACTGGTTGCTGAGGAAAACCCCCTAAAGCCCCTGAGCGACGACGCAATTGCCAATAACCTTAAAAAAGATCTGGAAGTGAATATTGCCAGAAGAACAGTTGCCAAATACAGAGCAGCCCTCAAAATTCCCTCATCATCCAGGCGAAAGAAATTTTTCTGATTTTTACCAATTCCATATCTCAAAGGAGGATTCCCATGAAGATCAAATTCAATTTCAAAAACTTTGAGCCTTCTGAGCATCTTAAGAAATACGCCCGGGAAAGATATGAAAAGCTCTCCAAATATCTGCACGATACTGATGTGGCAGAACTGCAGGTAAATCTTGAAGTTGAAAAGTTCAGGCATATTGCCGAAGTAATTCTGACGGCCAAGGATATACATATTTCTGCCACTGAGGAAACTGAAGATATGTATTCAACCGTGGACTTGAGCCTGGACAAACTTGAGGCTCAGCTCAGAAAACAGCGTGAAAAGGTCAAGGATAAAAAGAAGAAGATCAGGGAAAAACAGGTCAGAATGGATATAATAAATTTTGGGCCTGTTGAGAGCGGACAGAGAGAAACAAGAATTGTAGCCACTGACCTTTATGAACCCAAGCCCATGTCTCTGGAAGAGGCTGCCATGCAGCTTGAAACATTAAATTATGAATTCCTGGTTTTCCTGAATTCTGAATTCGACCGCGTCAACGTTGTGTACAGGCGTAAAAACGGTGACTTCGGATTAATTGACCCAGGCATGTAGTTAATGAGTAAAGACAGAAGACATGAACCTTGCGCAATATATTGATAAAAATCAGGTTATTATAGAGCTTTCAGCCAGGACCAAAAACGAAGTCCTGGCTGAACTCATTGATCAATTGATAAAAAAACGCCCTTCCCTGATACGTGATAAGGTCTTTGATATAATACTGACCAGGGAAAACCTGGGCACAACCGGCATTGGTGATGGAGTGGCCATACCCCATGGCAAGATTGATGAACTGGATGAAGTTCTCATTGTTGCTGGACGGAGCAGACAGGGTCTGGATTTTGCCGCTCTGGATCATAAACCCGCGCATATCTTTTTTCTTGTCCTGGCCCCGGAAAAAAGCGCGGGCAAACACTTGAAAATTCTGGCCTTCATATCAAGATTACTTCAGGATCATGCTTTCAAGGAATCCTTTATGCGCGCTGAGAGCAGGGATGAACTATGGACCCTGATAACCAGGACCTGAAGCCTTTCAATGACTTTAATTACCAGGGTGATGACCGGAGTTTTTCTTTGATCATCATCACCGGCCTTTCAGGCGCTGGTAAAAGTACCGCTCTTAATGTGTTTGAAGATCTGGGTTTTTTTACTATTGATGGTCTGCCTGTGACTCTGGTACCACCGGTATTAAGCCTTTTCTCCAGGGAAAATCCCAGGAACTATCGCGGACTCGCCCTGGGTATGGACCTCAGACAATCAGATTTTGCCACAGAATGGAAAAAGGTCAGACAGGAACTCAGCAAAGCCAGTATCCATCTGCAGATCATTTTCCTGGAAGCCTCGGAAAATGCTCTGATTCTGAGATACGCCACCACAAGGCGGCCCCATCCATTGGAATCCCTTGATCTTGGACTGGAGCAGGCCCTGGAAAAAGAAAAGGAAATCCTGGCCACGATTCGCTCTGACGCTCATATGGTCATTGATACTTCAGGCTTTTCCATTCATGATTTGAGAAGAGTGATTCAGGAAAAATGGGAGTATTCTGGACAATATTTTTCTGGAATGAGAATTCACCTGATATCATTTGGTTTTAAATATGGAGTTCCTTCTGAGGCGGATATGATATTTGACCTGAGGTTTTTGCCTAATCCGTTTTTTGATCCGGACCTGCGTCATATGTCCGGAAAGGATCAGACAATTGTCAACTATGTCCTGAACCGAAATCCAGGAATAGATTATATTATTCGCACCAGGGATTACCTTGCTTTTCTCATTCCTCTGATAGTGGAGGAAGGAAGATACAGGTTGACCATGGCCTTTGGATGTACTGGAGGGCGGCACAGATCCGTAGCCGTTGTTGAGAATATGGCTGATTTTCTGAAGGATAAGGGTTATCTGGTTTCCATTGAACACAGGCATTTTAATTTAGGATAAAAGAAAAATATGATCGGAATTATTCTGGTTACTCACGGCAACTTTGGTGAAAGTCTGCTCAACGCGGCTTCCATGATTATGGGCGATCATGAAAACTGTGACGCCCTGGGGGTTGACGTATCCAGACCAATGAATGAAATAATTGAAGAACTCCAGAAAAAAGTCAGGGGAATGGATTTGGGCAGTGGAGTACTCATTTTAACGGACATGTTTGGAGGCACACCCACCAACATCAGTCTTTCCCTTTTAAGTCACGGACAGACGGAAGTAATCACCGGAGTCAATCTGCCCATGATCCTCAAAGCCATTGGAGGCAGGAACAAAAAACTGGAAGATCTGGCCCAGGAAATCAAGGGGGCCGGCAAACAGGGCATCCTTGTGGCCGGAGACGTCCTAAAACGCCCTGTCCCGGGATCTCAAAAAAAGGCTTGAGACAGAAATGTTCTGGGTACGCGTGGACAATCGCCTGATTCACGGTCAGGTAATAGAAACCTGGATTCCCTACACCAGAACCAGAAGTCTGTTGGTAGTTAATGATGAACTGGCAGCAGACCCTGTCAGGCAGGGAATAATGGGCCTGGCAGTGCCCCATGGAATTGACATTTTTTTCAGCTCCGTCAGTGAATCCGTTGATCTGATCCGAAAAAAATTTGACCACCGCCTGTCATACCTGTTCATACTTTTTTCCAAATGTTCGGATGCCAGGCAGGCTTTTGAAAAGGGATTGATGTTCAGCTCTCTCAACATCGGCAATCTGCATTACGGTCCAGGAAAAAAGCAGATCTGTTCGCATATCGCCCTGAGCCGCGATGACCGCACATGTCTGAACTATTTCACCAGAAAAGGGGTTGATCTTGATTTCAGGTGTGTACCCCACAAGCAAATCCAGGTGGATGAATGGTAAATCTTGAAGCTTTAAGCACTCATTGGACTGTTATTCTGGGCGGTTTTTTTTTGCCCTGCTTTCCCTGACCCGCTTCTCCATAAATTTAAGTGTCATTGAAAGACCAATCATCGTCGGTTTTATTATTTCCATACTGACGGGTCAGGTTTTTCCAGTCATGTATATAGCCTTTTTTTTCGAACTGCTCTGGATAGACCTGATCCCTGCCGGAACTTTTATTCCCCCTAATGCTATATTCTGTGTGGTGGCCACCATAACTGTCGTTGCAATCCTGAATCTTGAATATCCTTCCCAGATTTTTCCTGTAATGATCGCCACCATTCCCGTAGCCTTCTTATTCTCATGGCTTGAGGGAATCCAGCGGAATGCCCAGAACAGAAACTACAATATCATCCTGCAGCAAAGCAGAAACAGGTCTGCTGACTACAGGCCCGGCCTGATGGTCAGCAGTTCCATTATCCAATTGCTTTTGATTTATCTAACTGCAGGTATTCTTAGTACTTACGGACTGCTGACAATCACGAGGATGGCTTATAGTTATCTGCCGGCTCAAGTCTATCCCTCATGGGCTCATCTGCTCTTGATTGCCTCGGTAAGCGCCCTGGCAGCCCTTCGCATAAAAAAAGCTTACCTGTCTCTAACCATTGGAATTTTGATGATTTCTGCTTATTTTGTCTGGGAACTGGCTGGAATATGAAGATCAGAATCCCAGGCTGTCTTCAACGTTAAGGACTATGGCCCTTAAATGCTCATGGGATTTTTTCAGTTGTCTGAATGCGTCCAGGTCATTCAGAAGTTGCCCAGCCTTATCATCATCAGCCCTGGCCTGGACAACAGTGAAGTTGCCCGGAAAAACCTGACTTCCAAAATGCTTTCCATCCGAACCCTGTCCCTCAACCATGGGATAGCGGACATAATCACAGATCGCATGCTTATCAAGAATCAATTCAACAGCATCTGTATATTCAAAACGGAAACTGATATGAATAAATTTCATACAAATAATTCCTGTTCAAGTTGACCATAAAAATCTGTCTTTTACCTTCCCTGTCTCGTATCGGCTGAACTCAACCCTGTCGAGACTGTTGCACTCTGTCCCCGTCTTGCCGTAACGCCGGCTCAATGGTTTAATGTACTCTGATTTCTGAACAAGCTCAGAATGAAGTTCTGCAACTGGTCATAAAGAGTATAAACAACTGGAATAACTATCAAAGTCAAGGCAGTAGAAGTAAACAGGCCGGCAACAATGGAGATGCCCAGAGGAGACCTGGCCTCGCCTCCTGTCCCGAATCCAAGGGCAATGGGCATCATGCCAAGGATAGTGGAAAAAGCGGTCATGAGCACAGGCCTGAAACGTTCCCTGGCTGCTTCCTGAGCCGCGTCAAAGGGTTTTCTTCCCCTGGCCACAAGCACGTTGGTATAGTCGATAAGCAGGATGGCGTTTTTAGTCACCAGTCCCATGAGCATTATCAGACCTATGAAGGCGTATACGTTGAAATTCATGCCCATCAGCCAGAGAGAACCAAAGGCGCCGACAGTGGCCAGTGGAAGCGACGTCATTATTGTCAGGGGATGAACAAATGACTCAAACTGAGCCGAAAGCACCAGGTAGATAAAGATAATTGAAAAAATGATGGTTATGGTCAGATAATAAAAAGACTCTTCAAATACCTGGGACATGCCTGCCAGTTCATAATCGGCCTGGGGGGGCAACTCGGCGGATAAGTATTCTCCAAGAAGATTGACGGCGTCTCCCATGGCCACTCCCGGAGGGGTTGAAGCAGAAATGGTGGCTGATCGCATCCTGTTGAAACGGTGTATCTCGCTTGGCCCCACAGTCTCTTGAAAATTTATCAGGTTGTCCAGGGATACAAGTCTGTCATCTGAATTGCGTACATAAATGCCGCGCAGAAAGTCAGGAGTCATGGATCCCCTGCCCAGGACATCAGTTATGACGTCGTACCTTTCAGACAGCTTTTCAATCACGGAAACTTCAACTTCCCCCAGGATAAAGCGCAGTGTGCTGGATATGGTTGAGACTGAAACCCCCATTTCCGCTGCTCTTTCACGGTCTATGGCCACATCGATCTGAGGTTTGTTCAGTTCCAGGTTTGTCCTGACTCCAACGAACCATTCCGGTCTCTGGCGCATCCAGTTCATCACCTGATTCTGCAATATATCAAGCTCTACAAGATCTGGATTTTTCAGGACTACTTCAATGGGTGACCCACCCACTCCTCCCGGAGTAAGTTCCAGGACAAAGGCCCGGCCATCAGGTATTGATCCCAGAATCTGCCTGAATTTCTGCATGACCTCATTTTGATGCAGCTCACGTTCATGCCTGGGCGTGAGAGTGACAAAGGATATTCCGCGATTGGGCTGTCCTGGCCCGGCCGGTCCCAGGCCCACAGCCAGGAACTGATGGCTTATATCCGGATCTTTGGCCAGTTCAGCCTCGATCTTTCGGGCAAACTGCTCTGTCTCCCTGATGGTTGACCCCTCAGGAGTTTCAAAAACCAGCATGAAACGCGACCTGTCCTCATCTGCCTGAAACTCCTGGGGTATGCTCATGAGGGCAGCAATTCCCAGTCCAAAGGCAAAAAGAGCGATTACTACAACAAGACCCCTTCTTTTGAAAGCTCCGCGCAGAATCCAGACGTAAAAATTCTCCAGACCTTTGAGATGGTGTTCAGACAGCTGATAAAGGAAGCTTTTGCGTCTCTTGTATTTCAGAAGCCTGGAGCAGAGCATGGGAGTCAGAGTAAGGGCAACAAAGGTTGAGGCGAAAACCGTCATTGCCACAGTCAGCCCGAATTCAAAGAAAAATCTGCCGACTATTCCCCCGGTAAAGGCCACAGGGATAAACACCGCTGCCAGAGAAAGGGAATTGGCCACTGCGGGAAATGCCACCTCGGTCGTCCCGACTCTGGCCGCGGGCATGGCGTCAGCCCCGTTTTCCATGTGATAAAAGCTTCGCTCCAACACAACTATTGCGTCGTCAACCACAATACCTATGACCAGTATCAGACCCAGCATGGTCAGAACATTAATGCTGAAACCCATGATGTTAATCAAGGCCAGACCTATCAGAAGAGAGGTGGGAATTGCCAGGGCAACGACGATGGTCCCCCTTCCGCTTCGAAGAAACGCAAGAACTACGAATATGACCAGAAAGGAGGCAACAAGAATGGTTGCCTGCAGATCTCTGATGTTTTCCTTGATATAGGTAGAAGCATCCATGGCCAGACGATATTCCAGTCCCGGAGCAAACCCAGCGGACAACTCATGAATCCTTGATTTGACCAGTTCAGCCAGTTCAACGGTATTGGCCCCAGTCTGTTTGACCACACCAAGACCTACTGATGGTTCACCCGAAAAACGGGCCAGCTGACGATCACTCTCCACACCGTCCACTGCCTCGCCGATATCGGACAGTCTGACCGGAGAGCCCTGGCGATGGGCGATAATCAGATCATTAAAAGGAGCAGCCTCAGAAAACTGACCCCTGGTGCGGATGAGAAACTCCCTGGACACCCCCTCAATCCGGCCCGATGGAATATCAACGTTTTCCCTCTGAATGACGTCCACCACGTCCTGCACCACCAGATCGTATCCTGCCAGCCGCTCCGGGTCCAGACGGATGCGCACCGCGTAGTTTCTGGCTCCGCCCACCATGACCTGACCCACTCCTCGAAGTGTTTCAAGCTGAGGCTTAAGATAATTATCAGCATACTCAGTAAGACGGACTTCATCCCATCTTTCATCACCAACCAGAGCAATCCACATGATGGCCTGGGAATCAAGAGACAGCTTGCGGACAATGGGAGACTCGGCATCCTGGGGCAGCATTCTCCTGGCCCTCTCAACAGCGTCACGAACGTCCTGGGCTGCCAGATCCTGATTCCTCCACAGCTCGAATTCAGCCACAACCTGACCCAGTCCGTCTCCTGCCGTGGAAGTAAGGTCTTTTAATCCCTCGATTGTATTGATCTCAGCTTCCAGAGGATCAATAATCTCCTGTTCAATGATTTCCGGGGCGGCTCCGGGCAGAATCACAGAAACACTGATAACAGGGAATTCAACGTCCGGATTTTCCTGGACCGGCATCTGCAAAAACCCATATCCTCCGAAAATGGCGAACACCAGAAAAATGACTATTGTCATCACTGGTCGGCGAATACATAAATTCCAGATCACTTAAGCAAGTCCTTTGGTCTTATTACAAAACCATGCTGGGAAAATTTTATTAAACTGTCAGAGATAGTTTTCATCCGCTTGAGCCCAGTCAGATGGGGCCTCTTCAACCACACTGACCCTGAAACCGTCACCCAGATTCATGTGTCCGGACACCACCACCTGCTCCCCCGGGACAAGCCCCTGAACAATCTCCACCAGGCCGGGCCTGCGGAATCCTGTGCGCACATTTCTGCCCTTGACCTGTTTTTTTTCATTGTCCAGGACAAAGACCAGGTAGCCGTCACGAGTAGCCACAAGGGACCTCTCAGGTATTACCATTGCAGACTCTCTGTAGCCTAAAACAAGGACCGCTGTAGCAAATGATCCCGGCCTGAGCCTGTTTCCCCGGTTATCAATATGGGCCCTGACCTCTAAACTTCTGGTTGACTCATCAATTGACGGGCTGACAAAACTGACTTTACCCTTGAACGGTTCCCCAGGATAAGCCGCAACCTCAATCAGTACCTTTTGCCCGTAATCAACACTGGACGCGTACTTTTCCGGAACCATGAAGGATATCTCCAGGGACTCTGTCTGGTACATGACTGCCAAAAGCTGGCCCTGGGAAACAAAAGCCCCGGGATCAACAAGCCGCCCGGAAATAAAGCCTGAAAATGGAGCCCTGATCAATGTATCGCCCAGATCTTCTTTGGCCAGATCAACCTGAGCCGCTAGTCTCGCCACCTCGGATGAAGCGGAATCCATCTCGGTCTTGACCCGGTCATACTCATCCCTTGATACAAGTTCCTGGACATACAGAGTCTTAATCCGGTCAAAATTGCGCCGGAGATTATCAAGCCTGGCCCTGGCTTGATCCAGAGCGGCCCGGCTGGATGCAAGACGCTGGATTTGTTTTTGTTCTTCAATTTCAAAAAGAAGCTTGTCTTTACTTACAAAGCCTCCCTCCTGGAAATGCACTGACTTTATTCTTCCGCTTGCTTCCGGCTTTATTTCAACACGTTGAATGGATCTTAAAGTACCTACACCCCTGATCGTCTCCGCGAGGTCTCTTTCCACAACCGGAGCGATTTCCACGGCCACCGGCGGCCTTTCCCTGGACGCGTCATCAACCTGATCATCCTCGGCGGACATTAGATACAGATACCCGGCCATGGCGACCAGCAGGATGAAAAAAGTCCACGGTCCAAACATTCTTTTCAGAATGTTTTTCTTCTTTCCAGTTGTTTCGTTGAAGGAAATATCCTGATTATCCAGACTCATTAACTACTCCAGGGCAAAAGATCCTATGTTTGAACATTAAAGGATCCGGCAAAAAGGCTTTCCAGGGCTTTTTTGCCGCTCTCCTCCAGGAACCTGGTGCCTGTACCGGTGAAATGCTGTTTCGAAATGACCGGAGCCTTCACTTGCTTCCACTCCACTTCCACCCATCTGAACCATTCTCCGCGAATCTGGTCAAACACGAAAAGGGGTTTATTGCATATTTTGGCATACTCAGCGCCCCAGCCTGTTCCGCCTTTGACTGTCTTGTCCTCCAGGATCTCGCCAACCACAAAGACCTCCATCCCGCTGGAAACCTGCCAGCAAATGGTCTGCAAAACCTTCCTGAATATCGGGGCCCTGGAATAATTTCTATGCATAAGATTGGAAACATAGGTTATACTCACATCTTTTCTTGCCAGCTCTTCACTGGTCAGATACCTGACCCCTCTGGTCCTTTCAATGGAATGTCCCTCAAAACTGTAATTGACTTCATCCAGACCATATTTTTCCGCGAGCTCTCCAAAACATGCCTCAGCGCCCCTGGCACCTCCACTGAACAATATAAAATCAGCTGTTTGCATCATGTCCTCCCTGAACATACAACTTAAAAAATTTTAGCAGTCTGTTAAAAATTCTGCAGATAAATTATTGCGGCTTACTGGTCAATATAATTAATATTTGATAGTTGAGCAAACTAGTTGTTTCTTCACATATCTTAGACTGAATACAAAATTGATTTTTTGCGCTTGATTGTTTCTTTGCAAAAAAATATTTGTTTAATATCTTTTTCACCCAGGGCTGACCAAGAAACCCGGCACGACTTTCTAAGATTCTTGGCCTCTTTCTTTTTAAAAATAATAATGATAAAAACTTATACCATGCTTTTAAGAGATACGGAAGCTTCATCCGCGCTTTCAGGCATGGACATGAATTGTTATTAACCTTTTGATAAATTTCAGGAAAATCTCTGGCAGATGCGATCCATTCAAAACATAATAAAATCAAATTTTTACCTTGCCTGGCCCATGGTCCTGGGCTTGTCAGCGGCCTATGTCCTGGCTGGCTTTGCTGAGTACAAAAGCCCTGTCAGAACCATTCCCCGCATGGATATCACCGCCATGTCCCCCGAAAATGAACGCATACCCTGGGAAGGATTGATTTTTGAAAAAAATATCCTGAACCTGGAAATACCTGTTGACGTACCAGAACCAGTAAAGTCTGATACAACGCCTGAACTGGAAAACTGGAGGCTTTTGGGCACAGTTATTGGAGAGCGCGATATGGCGCTGGTATCAGTGGACGGACAGACAGAACTCGTGGCAGGCGGTCAAACTCTTAATGGCTGGGAGTTATCTGAGATACTTCCCCAGTCCACTAAATGGAAATCCTCGGCCAGAACCAGAACCTTGACCCTGTGGGCTGAAGACCGAAACCATGACCAGCAGCGCCCCCCTTCAAGGACATCCTTTGCGCAGGACCAGCAGGGCTCACAAAGAGTGACCCTCTCCAGCCAGGATATCCAGCCCTTTTTAAGTGACCCTAATTCCCTGCTTCAGATGGCTCAGTTCAAGCCATATACCCGGCAGGGAGAAATGAGCGGATTTCAACTCACCAATATCAGGGGAGACTCCATACTTCGAAAGCTTGGCCTTCGAAACGGCGACGTGCTTACGCGAATTGACGGAAGGCCGATAACTGGTCCCACGGAACTTCTGCAGGCCTATTCCAGTCTGAGTTCAAGCACCCTGGTCAGTATGGACATCCTTCGTAGAGGAGAAAATGTGAGTTTTTTAGTGGAGATTGAGTAGTTTTATCAACCTGTAAACCATGCAAGGATCCAGTTCAGGAATGAAACCAAGTCATAAGATTGCAGCAGTTGTTGTGTTTTTTTTATTGTGGGGCTTATGCTACCTTCCAGTACCTGATAAGGTCTACTCTGATGAGCAGCCTCCGAAAATGACGGCCAATCTGGATGGAGTCCTTTTAAAGGATTTCATCTTGTTTGTAAGCCGGTTCACCGGCAGAAACATTGTTTTCCGTGATGATCAGATCCCAGCATCCAGGGTATCCATGCACACTCAGACACCCATGGCTGAGCCTGAGCTCATGGCTGTCTTTGAAAGTATCCTGTCCAGCAACAATCTGGAGCTGGTTTCCAGGGGCGATGTATTCTATGTACTTCAGGCTCCGGTGATTCAGACCATGTCCGAACCATTTTCGCCGACACCTGAACCGGGAGTCGAGCATGATCTCATTACCAGCGTTATCCAGCTGGAACCCAGAGTGCCCATCAAACAGGCAGCGGAACTGCTCAAGCCTTTCCTGTCCAGGTTCGGCATGCTGCAGGAAATAGCACCGGCCAGAGCCATCCTGATCAGGGACACCAGACAGAGTATTTTCAAAATCTCAGATATTATAAGCACTGTGCAAAAACTAGGACCTAAATGGAAAACATGGATGATCCCGCTGGATCAGGCCGACGCCAGGAAAACAGCGGCCATGATAAGAGACCTTTATCAGGGTCTCATTGAACAGGGCCAGATGGGAGAAGCCCCGGTGGTTCTGCCAGTGGAATGGTCCAATTCTCTTATGGTGGCCGGTGCTGATGATCAGATCGAAGCAGTACGGGGCATGGTTATGGACCTTGACAACATTACTGAAAGAACAGTGGGCCTGAAAATCTACGCCCTGAAAAATGCAAGGGCTGAAGCAGCGGCTGAAGTTCTGCGCAATCTTCTTTCCACGCAGAGAGTCGGGGATGAGGAAGACCGCATGGACGGAACATCCAGAATGGTTGTTTCGCCGGACAAAGAAACCAATTCCATTCTGGTTCTGGCAGATCCTCAACTGCTGCCTCAGGTGGATGAGATCGTTGAACATCTGGATCGGCCTCTGGCCCAGGTCTTTGTTGAAGCCCTGATTGTGGAAACCACCCTGGAACACAGCCAGGACTTCGGTGTGGAATGGCTGGCCGGCGCTGGTGGTGGTGATGGCATTGTCACGGGTGGATTTGTCGCCCCGGATTCCAGGCTTGGTCCTCTTATGTCAGCCCCTGCTCCGCCTATCGCCCCCGGAGGCTTCACCATCGGCGCCCTTGGCAATACCATCACCTACGCGGGTCAGAGATTTTCCACCCTGGGCGCTCTTGTAAACTTTCTCAAGTCAGCCACAGATTTTAATATCCTGTCTACCCCCCAGATCATGACCCTGGACAACTCTGAAGCTGAAATATTTATCGGTGAAAACAGACCCTTTGTCGTAAGCGAGAGGGTTGATCCCCAGAACAATGTCATCCAGTCCTTTGATTACCGGGACGTGGGCATAAGACTTCTGGTAACCCCCATCATCAATACTGAAACATCCATGATCCGTCTGGAAGTGGAGCAGGAGGTAAAAAATGTGCTGGCCCAGACAGAATCTCTGGCCCCTGTAACCATGAACCGCAATACCAGAACCAATGTCCAGCTTCCCAGCGGGTCAACCATGGTTATTTCCGGACTCATCGAAAACGCCTTTACCCATACCCGCAGGGCTGTTCCCGGACTTTCACAGGTTCCGGGGTTTGGCTGGATGTTCAGACGGGAAAGGGTTTCAGCCCCCAAGACAACTTTGATGGTTTTTTTGAGTGCCAGGATCATTGAAACCCTTGAACAGGCCGATGACCTGACCAGCGACCGTATGGACCGGGTGGGCCAGGCAAGGAAACGTCACGAAGAAATCCTTGAACGGGAGTTCTGGGGAAGGTCTGAAAGACACAGGCAATCCTTTGGAGTGGAAATGCCGGAGTTTGAAACGTCAAGCCCTGTTAAATCCCATGACTGATTTCGATTTAAGGTCCCTTCCCAGAGAGGTGGTCAGCGCTTACCTGGCTTTTCCCCAGCGCAATGAATTTGTACCGGTCAGTCTGGAAAAAGAATCCATTCTGGTGCTGACCATTTCGCCTAAGGCCCTGCCCCTGGCTGATCATCTGGCATGGAAGCTTGGCAGAACCATCCGTACGGAAATGGTGGATGAGAATACCTTTTACCCAGTTCTGGAACAGGCCCTCTCTCTGTGGGAAGAAGATCAGGATTCGGATCAGGATGAAGGCAGCACACTGGATGACCGTGAGGTATCCGGAAGGGATCTTCTGGGCTGGTCCCATGAAGACGCTCCAATAGTCCGCCTGGTCAATAAGGCCCTGCACCAGGCAATCAGCCAGGGGGCCAGCGATATTCATTTTGAGACCCAGGACAAGTCATTTCTAATCCGTTATCGTCTGGACGGTGAACTCAAAACAGTTCGCCGGCTGGAACAGGCTGTGCAGGCGACTGTGCTGGCCAGAATCAAGGTCATGGGGCACATGGACGTGGCTGAAAGCAGAATACCCCAGGATGGACGCTTCCAGGTCCGGGTAGGGAACAAGGATATTGACCTGCGTGTTTCCACCATGCCCACCCTTACAGGAGAAAAGGCCGTCCTTCGAATTCTTGACCGATCCAAAAATGTCCTTTCGCTGCCTGAACTTGGCCTTGAACAAGAAGATATTGAACTTTTTCGTGGGGTAACCATATCACCCTACGGCATCATCCTTGTAACCGGACCCACAGGAAGCGGCAAAACCACCACCCTGTACGCTGCTTTGTCAGAGCTGACCAGAGAGTCCCTTAATATCATGACTGTGGAAGATCCTGTGGAGTACCATCTGCCCGGGGTGAACCAGGTTCAGGTCAACAGGGCCGCGGGAGTGACTTTTGCCGGTGCGGTGCGCGGATTTCTGCGCCAGGATCCTGATATAATTCTTGTGGGAGAAATAAGGGACTATGAAACCGCTTCCACAGCGGTGCAGGCCTCACTCACCGGACACCTGGTGCTGACCACTCTGCATACCAACGATGCTCCCACGGCAATCACCAGACTGCTGGAAATGGGAATTGAACCTTTCCTTCTGGCCTCGTCCATGATCATGGTTCTTGGTCAAAGGCTTGTCCGGATCAATTGTCCCGCCTGCTCAAAAAAAGAGCCGGTCAGCCCGGCCACTTTATCCATGGTGGAGCAGAAAAAGCAGAGTTTTTCCACACAGGTCAAGGGAAACGGTTGTGATGAGTGTCTGCAAAGCGGATACAAGGGTCGGCAGGGTATTTTTGAAATTATGCCGGTTACAGAAACTTTGCGCAGTATGATGGTTAGAAAATCCTCAACCGGAGAGCTGCGTTCCTGCATGCGCTCATCAGGCAGAAGAAGTATGTTCGAACATGGATTAAGCCTGGTTGCCAGAGGCAAAACCACCCTGGAAGAAGTTCTTCGGGTTACCAGGTTTTAAGATGGATGCTGTCAGAAGATGTCCCTTTTTTATTGTTATCCGGATAAAAAACCCGCAACCAGCTGACAGCCTCTTGTCAGCCCCAGCTCCTTAATAATCTGTAACCGACAACCGATAACCAATAATGCCCACCTATCAATATCAGGCTCTGGACCAGAAAGGTAAGAAAAAAAAGGGATACTTTGAAGCCGAGAGTCAGGCCAGGGCCTTCAGCCAGCTCCAGGAACAGGGTCTGACTCCCATCAAGCTCAGCCGGGTGAGTGAAGAAATGGCCAAGGCCAGGTCATGGTTCAGGCTGTCAAATCCCTTCAGTAAAAAGATAAATCTGGAAGAGGCTTTTTATTACCTGGGACTGATGCTCCAGGGAGGTGGATCACTGGCCCAGAGTCTAGACCTCCTCGGTCGGATGGGCAAGGGCAGAACCGGAAGCACCTGGCTGGACATAAGGGATTCAGTGGAATCCGGCACATCCTTTTCCAAGTCCCTGGAACAGCACCCCAAAGTCTTTGCCCAGGTATACATAGGTATGATCCAGGTTGCTGAACAGGCGGGACGCCTGGGTGAAATCCTGGAAAAAATCGCCGGCTATGAAGAACAAAGAAAGGAAATGCGGGGCAAAATTATCACTGCCATGGCTTATCCTCTGGTAGTTCTTCTTATTGGCCTCGGGGCCATATATTTTCTTCTGTCCAGAATTCTTCCCAGGATCGCCGGAATATTCTCCGCTTCTGATCAGGAGTTGCCATTGAACACCAGAATTTTATTAAGTGTGGGCAACTGGCTGGAAAACAACAGTCTCATAATGTTTATTGCTTTGGGCACCGTTGTTATAGGGTGTTACGTCGCTTATAAAAGACTCCCCAGAGTCAGATACAGCGTTGATTCAAGGCTTTGGAAGCTTCCTCTGGTCAGAGACACGATCCTGGCCAGATTTTCCGGACTCTTAGCCTTTCAGCTCAAGGCCGGCATCTCTCTGGTCCAGGCCATGCGCGGCTCTGTCCGGGGAGTGGGTTCAACCTTTTTTCAGGAAAGGGTGGAAACAGCCGCCAGTGAGGTAGCCACTGGACAGGCCCTGGATCAGGTCTTTTCCAGACAGGATATTTTTCCCCAGATGTATCTTACCGCCCTGGGAGCCGGCAGAAAGGCCG
>PXDF01000022.1 GCA_003566455.1 Desulfonatronovibrio sp. | reverse complement strand
TATGAGCGGGAGTATCTCCAGGGCCTTATTGACGATATGCATGACCAGTTTGTCCAGGACGTGGCCATTGGAAGAAACATGGATCCTGAAGAAGTGTCTGCTTTGGCTGACGGCAGGGCAATGACCGGAAGGCAGGCCCTTGAGGCCGGACTTGTGGACGTGCTGGGCGGGATGAATGAAGCCATAGAAATTGCCCGGGAACTGGCTGGATTGCAGAAGGAAGTTATTCTTATAGAAGGTCCTGTTGAGAAAAAGTCTTTGCTGAGAAGGATCGTGGGGGAGTTTTCCATGCCCCAGAGCTTTTACGGCCCCACATGGGTTTTTTCCTATGAGTAACCCTCATGCTGTTCTCAACAAAGTTTTAAACGCGCGGCGAGTCAGCCGGGCCCAGGCTCTTGAACTTGTTGAGAAAGCCTCAATCCATGATCTGGGACAGGCGGCTTACTCGATCAGGACCGGCCTCTACAATAACCAGGCCTTTTTTGTTTACAACCAGCACCTCAATTTTACCAATGTCTGTGCCAATGCCTGCCGTTTCTGCGCCTTCAGCAAGAGACCCGGTCAGGAAGGGTCCTACACCCTGAGCACTGACCAGGTCAAAGAAGCAGTTGCTTCAAGACTTGATGAGCCCATTGATGAGATTCATATTGTTGGCGGGCTTAATCCAGAACTTGGCTATGACTATTATCTTGGTTTGCTGCGGGCTGTAAGGAAGGAGCGCCCCAATGTCAGAATCAAGGCCTTTACCGCTGTTGAGATCGCCTTTTTGTCGGATAAGTACGGCTTGTCCCATGAACAGATCTTATCCGACTTTGCCCGGTCCGGTCTGGACGCTTTGCCTGGCGGCGGGGCAGAGGTTTTTTCACCCAAACTGAGACAGAGGCTTTGTCCCGAAAAAGTGTCAGGCAAAACATGGCTGGAGATTCATGAGACCGCCCACAGGCTTGACATTCCCACCAACTGCACCCTGCTCTTCGGGCATATTGAAACCTGGGAGGACCGCGTTGACCATCTGCTGGCCCTCAGGGATTTACAGGACAGAACAGGGGGATTCTTATGTTTCATCCCTCTTCCTTATCAGCCGGGAAACAATGAACTTGGCGCCAGAGGTCCTGACGGGATCGATTTAATGAAAATGATAGCCATGTCCAGGATTGTTCTGGACAACATCCCTCATATCAAGGCTTACTGGGCTTTTTCAGGGATAAAAGCCGCCCAGACGGGGCTGTGGTTCGGGGCTGATGATTTTGATGGAACCATTGTGGAGGAAAAGATTGGTCACGCTGCCGGAGCTGATACCCCCAAGGGGCTGACCATTGAACAGTTGAGAGATTATATCAGATCCGCGGGGTTTGATCCTGTTCAAAGGGATTCTTTTTTCGCAGCGGTTTAGACCTTTGCAATATCCATTGAAGAAATAGTGCAGAGGGTTGAAAAAGGGTGCTGGGTTTTTGAAGCAGAGCATCCCAGCCAGGAAAAATATCCTGGTCAGAGAATTATGATTGTTGATATCGATGGATATGCTTACCTGGTCCCCTTTGTTATTGCCGGGAATGAATTGTTTCTCAAAACAATCATTCCCAGCAGAAAGGCTACAAAAAAATATCTTGGTGAAAAAAATGGCTGACAAAAAAAACAAAATCAAACTTGACTCATATGAAGAGGAAATCCTGCAGGCCTATGAAAACGGATTGCTCAAACCCTCTTCCTTGCAAATTGATTTCAAGACTGCTGCAAAAAACACCATTAAAAAGAACCGGAAAATCAATATCCGCATTTCAGAAAATGACCTGAATGCCTTACAGCGAAGGGCCGCCAGAGAGGGGATCCCTTATCAGACCCTGATTGGAAGTGTTCTGCACAAGTATGTCTGCGGGTATCTTAAAGAGTCCTCCTGAAAATACTGTATACCCGGTTCATTTATTGGCTGGTCAATCAAGGTTGAGCCCGGGCTGGAATTTCAGTTTGAATGCCCGCTAATTCCGCAAAAAATCTCTCTCAGGGTCTTCTGATCAATGAATTCATCAAGGGGCCGGTCATAGTCATTAAGCAATTCCTTGTCTTCTTCCTTTTGGGTCTGCTCGGACTCTGAATCCTTATTTCTACAATGTACTACTTCGCCCTGGGAGATATCTGGTATCATTCCGCCGTTGTTTCTGATCCAGGTGCTTCCCTTAAGCAGATTTTTCGCGGAGGAAAGTATCCCCTAGTTGTTGTACAGGCATTCAGAGGATAGCAGGTTGACGGTTTGACTCCGGCTGGGGACTGTCCATTGCTGGAGCCCATTTTCATAATCCCTGCAGATTGTCCTGCCGACAATTCCCTTGGACAAACATACGCGTCAGTCAGGCTTCCATTTTTTTTGGATTTGTATAATCTCTTCGCGGGTTACTGGTACCAGTAAATTGTTTGTCCAACGGGGCAATGACCTTGGAATGATAACGCGAAACAGCTTTGAACAGGCCTTTAATCAGGGATTTTCCAGGGTAATTCTGCCGGGCAGTGATGTTCCTCATTTGCCAGGGGAGTATATTCAAAAGGCCATTAATATGCTTGAAGAAATTGACAGGCAAACACTTATAAATTAATCTGTATTTATGAAAACAATAACTATAAATGTATCTGAAGAAACCTACCGTGTTTTTCAGGAATACGCCGCCCGAAATGACAGGACAGCCTCAGAGCTCATCCGCAACGCCATGGAAGATTACCGGAGGAAATACCTGGGACAGGATCAAAGTATTTTTGACCAGCCGCCCATCAGTGCGGGGAAAATGCTTAAGGACTTAACTGCTGAGGATGACCTTCTCCAGGAGATGATCAGGTGATAGGGCTGGACACTTCCTTCCTGGTGGCCTTTGAAATATTGGAACATCCCCTTTGCCAGGAATCAAGAGGCTTTGCCCTTAGACATTCCCGTTCCGGACTGACACTGGCACCCCAGGTGCTTGCGGAATTATTCATGTAGTCTCTGATTTCAGGAGGTTTTCCAGGCCTCTTTCCATGGAGGAAGCTCTGAGTCGAAGCTACAAATGGTGGAACGCTCGAGAAGTTCACCGGGTTTTTCCAACTCATCAGACAGTATTTTTATTTAATGACTGGATGACCAGATTCGGCCTTGGCCGCAAGCGTATTCTGGACACCATGCTTGCCGCAACCTATGCTTCTGCTGAAATAACGGACATTGTTTCAACTGATGCAAGGGACTTTTAATATCTTTCCTTCATTGAAAAGAATCAGCATGTCTTCCTGAACCCATTTAGTTAGAATCCTGCCAAAAATTGATCCAGTCCTGGCCTTTGCTCTTGATAGGCCTGTCATTGCCAGCGAGTCTTGGAGTGCGGCAATCGCATAATAATTGGCTCAGATTGCTT
>PXDF01000042.1 GCA_003566455.1 Desulfonatronovibrio sp. | reverse complement strand
GTCAGGCTCTATGGTGACCTGGACGTCTGACCTGAGCCAATTTTTTGAGAAGGCCACGCCCCAGGGTCCAACTGGATACTTTAGCCGCCCTACCCGAAAGAGCGGCGACCTGGTCCAGCCATGAGATTCTAGCTCGGGCAGACGGGCCAGGAGCCATGGGCGGGCTGTTTTCCAGGCACGCAGCATTAAACTTGAAGGCTTCAGTCGGGCTGCTTTACTGGGCTTGTCCATAAATTATCTCCTCTTCGGACACTCTCGGACACAGTTCGGACACTATTTTGCTGGGTGTGTCCGGAATTAACTGCCTGAAATATTTGTTAAAATCAGTATCATCGGACGCTCGGACGCAGTTTTTCAAAAATAAGATAAGGAATTTTTTGTAAACAATTTTTATATATTGATATAATTATTATATAATTCTCCCTCAATTGCGTCCGAGCGTCCGATGGAATTGAACAAGTAAATTATTTCAAATAGTTATCTTTGGACACAGATGCTCAAAAGTGCGTCCGAAAAGCGTCAGACTGTGTCCGGACTGCTGATGGGCAGACCGGAGGAGTCGTCGATATTTTTCGGACACAGCAGGATGTTGCTATACTTGAGTCGTATCTGATACCCACGGAAATTCCCGGTTGGATCTTTTTTTGCCTGGATGCCCAATGCGCGCAGGGAAGATCCAAAAGCATTTTTGGTATGCTGAATTCGTACACCATTGGCTGAAGCCCAGTCCCTGTAGTGCGCATACAAATAATACGCTGCGACAAAGTCATTATCATCAACCCTTTGGCAAACTTCATCCACGAATTCAGCAACATGGTTGGCCTGCATAATCCATCGATGACTGAGCTGGAGGCAACTTCTTGGGATGGTAAATTTGCCGGTTTTCAAGACGTCGGACAGGGCATCTAGAACCATGTTAAGAATCCCGGAAGCTTCCTTAGCGAGTTCTCGCGAAAAACCTGCAAGTTGGTCTTCATCAGATATTTCATTTGTGAACTCGACAAAGACAACCCTTCTACGCATTGCTTCGGTTGTATCATCAGACTTGGGCAAGTGGTTTGTAGCGAAAAGCAGGGTTGAAAAGGGCTTAAAATCAAAAGGATGGCCAAACTTGTGTGCAGCAGTTGTTGTTTCACCGCTGGCGATTTTTTTTATATACTCGTCAGCAAGTTTTTCATTGTGTTTCAGCTCGGTAACCATGTTGGCCAGTTTGTTATGAAGATGAGCCCGGAGAAATTGATCGCCAAGCTGACACGGAGAAACCGCCGAATGGTTGTTATCTCCAAGGATATGCCTAATAAGATCTACGTATACTGACTTCCCGTTTGCTCCTTTTCCGTAAAGTATGAAAATTTTTTCATATATTGCGGTTGATAATAGACAGTACCCGGCGATTTGCAGAAGCAGTTTTTTCTTTTCTGACCCTTCTTTTCCGTCTTTTGCTACCACCCACTCAAGGAATTTTTGCGTTTTTGGAGCTTGGGCTGCTGGATCGTAACCAACATTGATCTGAGTAGTTCGGTAGTTTTCTCGGCGATGAGTCTTCAGTTCCCACTTGCCACCGTTGAACTGCAATTCCCCGTTAATGCAATTAATTGTGCTCATGTCCTGATTCCACAAATGGCCAGGTCTGTAACTTTCAGTCTTGATCAAGTCGAAAACTGAGTCCACCTTGGACTTGACGATGTCCTTGTCCGGCATGACCTGATGGCACAGTTGTTTAATCAGGAGGGGATCTGACTCTTCCCAAAATCCTTTCCCCCGCCAGACTCGCATCCCCGTGCTGGAGGTGATGATATTCTCCTCTCCCAGCCCGAAAATTACAGCCCTCGCAAAATCAAGCTGGAGCTCGCTCTCAGACTTTTCATAACCCTTCGCATCCTCTCTTAAGGCATTGAGAGAGCATTTAGTCTTGTGCTTAATCTTTTTCTGAAGCATCTCTACTTCCGTGGGCAATAGGTCAGCCTGGATAATCTGCGGGTGGATGTCCTTCAGAATCTTGTCGTGATTGTCTGCCTCATCTATGAGTTTTTCGAACTCCGCCCTGGTTGGCTTGCGGTCTGGATTTATTATGCATTGGCTGCATTCAAATAAATTTCCAGACAGACCCAAGCCTTTGATGTAGCTGCAAGAAAATCTATAGTCAGGATTTCCTTTTACAAAGTCATGCATAGCCCTGAAATGTTCCCTGCGTTTGTCTTCGGTGGGGTACGTATTGGACTGATAGCCTACAACGAGAGGGTCAACCAAATCCTCTGATTCCGCCAAGCTTAGGCCAGAATTTAAACAGTAGCAGGCCAGGTTCAAGGCAAGCTTGTTAAAATTGATTTTGTCCGTTTTATGTTCGCAGTTAAGAATTGCCCCGATGCAGGCAGGTTTTTCCTCAAGTTTCTGCAGTTCTTCTTTCCCAACAGGTCTGTGATTCTTCCTCTCCTCCAGCTCCTGCTGGATCGCCTCACGGCATTCCAGAAACAGGTCTCTGAGCAACTCTGATTCCACCGGGTCTTCAGGCTGGTCATCCGGATCAAGGTGCCTGGGCTGTTCGGTCAGGCTTATCAAATCTTCATCAGAGAGCGCAGTCAGCTCTGAAACCATTATGGGCACTTTGTACCGGCCATTCTTGCGCCGAACATTATGCAGCCTGAACATTTTACCTTGACCCATGCTGTAAATGCTGGTGTCCACGGTCTTTAGATCCAGGTCTGCCATAATCTTTGACACTATGCGCTTATATTCAAGAGGCAGGTACGGGCCAGGTGTCGCGCCCAGGATGATCATGTTAATTTCAATGTGGATGCCCTTGCTTCCTGAAAGTGAAATGTGGACCTGGTGAGGATCAACACCATAGACACGCTCAAGGTATTCAATGATCAGCTTTGCCTCATGAAAGGCTTTGGCGGGGTCTGCTTTGCAGTCTAAGTCAATGACCAGGGGGCCTCGCCTCAGAGGTTCTTTCCCGTTATCAAGCGGCCCGTAATGAGCTGCCCAGGTAAAATACATTGCACCCTGATTGAGGGCCTCTTGTCTGGCTACAGGCGTGTCAGGGATTTTGATCCATTCCTGCTTTTTTTCTGGCATCCAGTAGCGGAACCATTCTTGTTGCGTGTTATTCATGACTGCCTCCTGCAAGAGAAGGAGGCGTCAATATATTGGAATGGTTGAGAAAAGGCTTGACAGGGTCGTAATTGGAGGCTATAAATATCAAAATTCGCGATGCCTGCCAGCTGACCGTTTTTTGATGAGCCCCGGGGTAATGGCCTTGGGGCTTTTTCATTACGCTTCATGATACCCCCTCCCCGCTGGTCGATTGTCTTTCATTATTGACCAACCAAGTCTCCACCTTGATCGCTGGATACATTGGCGTTCTGCCAATCTTG
>PXDF01000151.1 GCA_003566455.1 Desulfonatronovibrio sp. | reverse complement strand
CCCCTGCGCGCCATCTCCGTCCCTGGTATCTCAATGCGTCTGGCAGCACCGCTGAAGGCCGGATTAATAGATGCCGCAAATAGTATGGCCCGGGCAATTTCTTCATTGGAATGTTCGGGTCCCACCGGTTCAACGCATGTCCCGACTTTAAGTCCGGCTTCCTGAAAATTGCGGATGCTTTCCTTTCTTTTTTCAGGAGGGATAAGGGTGTCCGTGCCTTCGCGCATCCTCAGGGCGTGATAAACTCCGGAATAACCGGCATCCTTTATCTTTCTGGCCCGGTCCAGAGACTGGTCGCCCACATTGGCCACCATGACCGTTTCAGATTTCAGACTTCTCCTGATCTCCCGGGAGATTTCAATAAACTGTCCAAAGGGGTACTGGGCAGTTGTCATGACGTATACCGCGTTAGCGCCATTTTCTTCATGCTGCCGGGCGTAAAAAACCGCCTGCTCAGGGGTGATTCTTGTTTCAGTGCTGAATATCTCATTAACCCTGGCAAAAGAGCAGAATTTGCAGTCACAATGGCAGGGAGCAAGATCCAGGGCCAGCTGGCCGTGGACCTCGGCTTTGCTGTTCACCAGAGCTCTGGATACGGCCCCGGCCTGGGCAATGATTTTCAGAGATTCCTGGGAGTGGGGAGGATGGGAAAGCAGGAAAACAATTTCTTCCAGAGAAAGAGGCTTCTGATCCACAGACATGGCAATGAGCTCATCAACAAACATTGTATGGATATCTCCTTATGGTTTGATGGCTGAACAGACATTGAAAAATGCCACAAGTTATATGCTTCATCTTCCGGATGTCAAATAAAAAGGACCTATGGGATTGCGTCTATTGAATAGATTTGGGCTATGGATCAAAGCCTGCTTTATGGCTGATCGTACTATTTAGACTTTGAAAATGCATGATGGATAATGTTTGTTAATAGTTTTCCTTAAAAAGGATTCGTACAAACAATTGGACTTTTTCATTCCCTTATTTGTAAAGGTATTTTGTTTATTGTTGTTTCATTATTCTTGCCTGTTCTGAAAAGAACATCTTCATAACGGGCAAGACAAAAGGGGCTGCTATATTTGGTTTACATCATGCTATGTATGTTGGTTGCGGCCCATTAGCGAATGAATTGTCAAATAACCTTTTAAAATCGGAGGGAAATGCCATGAATTTCAAAAAGGTATTCGGTTTGTTGATTCTGGTCCTGGCCGTGACTGTTTTAGCCTTGGCAGGGACCGGACTATGTGATGAGAAAGAAGGTTACAACTACATCTCGGTTGAAGAATTCAAGGCCCGCATGGATGCCGGAGATCGTGAAAAAGGATTGATGGCCATTGTCACTACCCAGACGGAAGAGGAATATGCTTCGGGTCACATCAAAGAGGCATTCCCCACTTTTGCCCGCCCCCTGATTTTCCCCTGGCATTATTCAAGACTGGATCCATTCTTGGAAAAGGTCATGGATACCAGTGAGGACATTATACTCATCTGTCCACGCGGTCATAGCGGAGCCGAAAGACCTTTCGACTACTTTAAGAGAGAGGGAATCGCCGAAGAGAGAATGTTTATTCTTAAAGATGGGCAGGAGGCTTTTAATGCAGCCTATCCTGATGCGGTATCCTACGGAAACTAAGGCTCCATGAATAAAAACATAAAAAAATCCTCATTCTGGCTGTCATCGCCTTAGTGGTGGCAGCCTATTTTCTCCTGGACCTGCACACCCATCTGACACTGGAGAATATCAAGTCTTCCAGAGAAGAGTTCGCTGCTCTGGTGGAGCAAAGGCCCTTAATGGTCCTGGGCATTTTCCTGAGTATATACCTGTCTGTAGTCAGTCTGAACCTGCCAGGTGCCTTGCCTTTGGGCCTTCTGGCCGGAGCTATTTTCGGAGCCCTGGCCGGTACTGTCATTATCTCATTCGCAAGCACCATCGGGGCCACCATTGCCTGCTTCCTGGCCCGTTATCTGATCAGGGACTGGGTCAGAAGAAGATTTTCAGGATTCATCGGCAGCGTTGACCGGGGGATAAAAAAGGAAGGGGCCTTTTATCTTTTTTCCCTGCGTATGATTCCGGTGATCCCGTTCTTTGTGATCAACATGGTTATGGGGTTCACATCCATGCCCCTGAAGACATTTTTCTGGGTGTCGCAACTGGGCATGCTCCCCGGGACGTTCGTTTTTGTCAACGCCGGCAGCCAGCTGGGAAGAATCGAATCGGCCGGTGATATTCTTTCGCCAGGACTGATTATTTCGTTTGTCCTTATCGGGTTGCTGCCTCTGGTTGCCAAAAAGTTAATCAGCCTGCTCAGGAAGGTTTATGGCTCAGAAAAAACGGAGCATGAGCAGGCACTGCCCCTGACCGACCCGGTAATGTCCTTTGCGCCCAAAGGAGCCGCAGTGGCAGAACTCAAAAAAGAGGCCGAAACAAACCTGGAGGCTTGCACCGAGTGCGGAATATGTGAGACTCAATGCCTTTTTCTTGAAAAATACGGCAGTCCAGCCAGAATAGCCAAGGACATTCTGGAAGGCAAAGAAATGGCTGATCCCTTTGAGTGCAGCCTGTGTGACCATTGCGGGGCAATTTGTCCTGAGAAGGTCGCTCCCGTGGGAATGTTTCAGGCCATGCGCCGCCAGTCTGTAACTGAAGATGCTGTGAATCTATCAAGATACTCACCTCTTTTGAAATACGAAAGCACAGGCCATTCCAATCTTTTTACCAGGTATCCATCCAAAAAGTGCAGGGCTGTTTTTTTCCCCGGCTGTACCCTGCCCGGAACACGCCCGGATACAACCTGGAAGTTTTTTGATGAACTGAAAAAACTTGATCCGGACCTGGATATGGTTCTGGACTGCTGTCACAAGCCTTCTCATGACCTGGGACGTCAGGCTTATTTTGAAGAACGCTTTCAGGTCATTACCAGTCGGCTGAAAGAATCCGGGGTTTCTGAAATACTTGTTGCCTGCCCCAATTGCTACAAGGTTTTTTCTAATTATGGTAAAGATTTCCAGGTCAAAACAGTATACCAGGTCCTTGCTGAAAATAATGGTTTCAAACCATTTTCAATGTCACAACAGCTGGTTATCCACGATCCATGTCCCCTTCGTTTCCAGGATGAAGTCCAGTCATCAGTCAGAATACTGCTTGAGCAGTGTGGCTTTGAAATAAAGAAAAGCAAAAAGTCAGGCAGAAAGACGATCTGCTGCGGAGAAGGCGGAGCAGTGGGGTTCCATAATCCTGGATTTGCCAGAGCCTGGGAGGAAAAACGCAGGGAACTGGCAGGAGAGGACAGAATTGTTACCTACTGCGCGGGCTGCGCCGGTTTTCTGGGCAGATCCAGTAAAGTCAGTCACCTGGGGGATCTGCTTTTTGATCCGGAAAAAT
>PXDF01000102.1 GCA_003566455.1 Desulfonatronovibrio sp. | reverse complement strand
GTTGTGAGGCATCAAATTTTTTATGATTTTATATCCTAGATAACCTACTGCAAATGAATGTTGATCAAGCCTTTGTCCTTTAGTGTTGGCATAAATTTGATTTACCATAATTTCTGTATCTCCAAGTATTATTTGATTGTTTGTATAATTCACCGGCACCACACCCTGATCATTAAACCTGGCTTTATTGCCCACCACCCATAAAAACTGGCTTCTGGAACGGCTTCTTATCCAGTGGCAAGATACTGCTGTGCTTTTGCTGGCGGTTTTGCGCAACATTTTTTTAACGGTGTCCAGCCCTTCTTTTGTAATAACAGTTTGCCAGGTATTGTCGCCGATGCGGTCTGCAAAGGCATCAAGTACCCGACGGGTTTTCTTGAGGGCGTTTTTTTCGCATTGAGAAATGAAGGTAACCATCATAAAGAGCAGCCCCCCGCATCCTCTTCGTTGACCTGTTTCTGGTTCTGCAGGGCCAGGGATTTGACCTGATTGAACATGAAATCCAATGCTTTGTGGTCTGTAAATGATTGCAGACATTGCTGCCGGAATTCCTGATTGGTGGCATTTTCTCTGGCACAGATGAAAGCCCAGGGCAGAACAACTGCGTCCTTGACCAGATCGGCAACATCAAAAACAAGTGCGCCGCGACGGGTTTTACCATGCATGACAGCAAAACCATGTGGAATGCCCAATACCCAAAGGGTTGTCGCGGCAAGACCATAAGCCAGATAGTTGCCGTGGTTGAGAAAAATATTGGCCTTATCATTGGCCTCGTGCTCACGGACAAAATCCTTTATTTTGTTTATCCTGGCTGCATAACGATATAGCTGTTTTGTAAGCTGTGCCTCTGTTGCCAAGAGATAGGTATTTTTAGTTGATGTGCTTATCTGAGAAAGACAGACATCTAAAGCACTGGAAAGACCTGGATCAGCAATGTCGAAACCTGCCAAGCGCAAATCACGATCTTTTTCCCAGACCTTTTTTAGAAAATTTATGCGGGAATGTTGCAAAGTCTTGGCTGCTTCAAGACGCTTTGCATCATCAAACCAGAAAGAGACCCAGCCCTGGAGATATTCAGTAGGTCTGTATTCACTCTGAGGTGTCAGCCACTCAATTTCATTGCCCATAAAAAGAGGCGTACCTCCTCCACCACAAAAACCCACAAGAACACCAGCTTGCGCCAGCATACGTACAGCGGCCTGGGTAATGGAAGTTCCGCTTCCAAGAAGAATTACGGTGGTATTGGCAATGGGTATATTGTAATACTGCTTTTCTTTCTTGGCTTCGGTAAGATATAAAACCCGGCCATCTTTTTGCATAACTCGGCAATGTTCAAGATAGTACAGATTGGCACGTTTTGAATGCAATATGGTCTTGAGATCACTGGAGTTTAAATTATCCACACCTTGCTCCGTACTTATTAATGATGGATAAAGAATTTTAATTTATCATTCTCAGTTCTTATTTTCCCTCAGCCAATCCAGCTTTCTCCGAATTTCCTTCTTTCTCTCCCCAGTTTTATCGGGTGCAGGTATTAAATTACCTTCATCATCCAGCTTTAACCAGTCTCCTTCTCTAGAGCCCTCAGGAAGAAGACGGACTTCAACAATCCTCTCTTTTTCATCATCTCCAATAAGCAAAGTCGCAAGGTCAGTTGAAATGGTATCTATTACTGCGTATTCGTTTTTACCCGAATTCTTCATTAAGCATTCCCTTCAGCTAAGCGGAAAAGTTTGACCCTGGTGCATTGGTCCAAAATCATCAAAAGGTTGTCCTGTATTATATCCTGGGCCAGTTATTCTTCAACCCAAATAACATTAGTTTATTCAGGGATGTTCGCTTGATCAATTTCTTGATCATCCAGTAGTAAGATGATGGTGGCTGTAGATACTCCAGGATAGGCTTCTTCAATATCGTTATCGTTTTCAGGAATAATAGAGGTTTTAAAATCGAAACTCCCATCCAGCTGAGCTGTTATAGTGATAGTGCCATGGGTGGCTGTGCCTATATGGAGTACTCCCAGCTTGTTCAAAGTATTCAAGGTTTCGTCGTGGGGGTGTCCATAGCTGTTGTCCAGGCCAGCCTGCCAGAAGGCTAATTCCGGACCCACAGCTTGAACCCAATCCGGATGACTGGAGGTTCTCGAGCCGTGATGTCCAAGTTCAAGGACCTGGGCTGATACATCAATTCCGGAAGATAATATTTCCAACTCTCCCTTCTGTTCAATATCTCCAGATATTATTGCCGCAAAATCACCGTATACAATTCTGACCACAATGCTTTTTTCATTTAGGTGGCCTTCGTAATCAGCCGCTGATCCCTCGGGATGCAGGATCTCCAGGATTATGTCGCCGAGTTCAAAAAATTCTCCTCGGCTAGGTTCATGGTAGGCAGCATCCGACTCAGCTATTGCATCAATAAACCTTCCAAAGGTCAGAGTGGTATGGGTCTGACCATTATACAGGACAGTATCCACTTTCTTTCGCTGCAAAACCCCAACCAGACCGCCGATATGGTCTGCGTGTGCATGGGTGCCTATGACTTTATGAAGATGGGATATATCCTTGTCAGCCAGATAATCAGCTACGCAATTTAAAGCCCTACCTCCGTCTATCAATATCCGGTGAGTATCGGATTCCACTAGCACCGAATCGCCCTGGCCTACATTAATGGCGGTAATGGTGATTTGAGCATATACGGATGAGGAAAAAAGAGTCGTCAATAAAAAAAGCGTGGCGTAAAGAAAAAATTTTTGACTGGTCATTGCAAGCCTCCAGGATATCTAAAGTTCAAGATAAGGGTTCCCATGGACTGACACCCTATAAAGTCAGTACAGAAATGACAAGCCAAACTGATGATGAAAATTGCTTATTTCAGGCAAGAGTCAATTATTTGATTATCCCCGGACAGGGGTTGAGGTTGAACCGAGTTTAAGCCGAAGGCATTTTAAAGCGATTTTCTTTCACTCCAGGCCATCATGGTCATTTCCCCTGGATGTTATCAGAAAAAAACGCGCCAGATTCGCTTCTAAGGCCGCCAGGTATGGTTTTGATGGTAAGGTACAGGCTTTATCTATTGAATGATAACTAAAAAAAGAAGAGGCCCTTGTGGCTAAAGGACCTCTTATTGAATTTTCCTCAGAAAACTGGACAAAGAGCTAAGGTGGATTTTATGAACATCCACAAGCCTGAAAACGGGCATATATCTAGAAACTTGACATCTTGATTCTATTGATATATTTTATTTTTTAAGCGCTGATTTGTACTCGGCTTGCGGGCGCTATATAAAAACAGCTAAAGAGGGATGATCATATAACCCGCTCTAGCATAAGCCGAGCGGGCTTTTTTTTGTCCAATTTTCAGGACGTCGCTGATTTAATC
>PXDF01000131.1 GCA_003566455.1 Desulfonatronovibrio sp. | reverse complement strand
TATTCCAGAGATGGTACTGCTGAATTTCCATTGGAGGGTTGTCAATTATCAGTTATCAGTTATCCCCAGTGAAACCCCTTCGGGAACTCCTTTGGAGTTGTTTCACGGGGCAGGCAGTTATCGGTTATCCCCAGTGAAACCCCTTCGGGAACTCCTTTGGAGTTGTTTCACGGGGCAGGCAGTTATCGGCTACGTAAGCTTGAACCGGAAGGGCCTGAATTTTTTTTATACGCAGCAAAAGATTAAAAAGGCTGAGCCACGCGATCAGCTTTTTGCCGTAGGTTATTCCCAGGCGTAATTTCCTTGACTTTCTCCGCGCGGACACAACCAGACCCAGTATGTCCTGCTGTTGAATGATCCCGTCAGGTCTGGAGCAGTTATCGCCCCTGACCAGCCATCCTGATTCGACTTTCCTGATCAGCCTGTGCAAAGTGAGCCTGCCGTTAACCGGATGTCTGAAAGCAGCGATGTCTCCGACCTTAACCTTTTTCACCGGCGGGGAAATAATCAGAACGTCCATATCTTTAACAAACGGAGACATGCTGAAGCCTCTGACTGTAGTGCGCAGGGATGCTCCCCGTTCAGCCAGCCCTTGAAGCATCTCCAGTTGAACCTGATTGGAAAGACAGAACTTTCCCCCGCAGGTGATATGTGAAGCAGGGGGAGCAGAAGGCTCGAGACAAGATCTGCTTATTTGACAATTATCCATGTTCATTCCTGGTGGAACAATCCACGAGAATTTTTCTGCTGAGCATTTCAGCGGCAAAGCCGATTACATCCTTTTCTATTTCTTCCACGGAAGAAGAAAAATCCTGGGACAGCACTTCAGCAATTTCACCCAGAGAGCGCTGTCCATCAAGCATGCGCCAAATATCCCGGGCGGTCTCGTTCAAAGTGTAAAACTCGTCGTCCGCATCCCCGATTCCGGCGACAAGGGGAACAATCAGAGTGTCGTCCAGAATTTCCCTGGACACAATGTTTTCCGAAGGTTTGCAAACCGAGTTTATTGTCACTTCTGAGTTCATAATAACTGCCTTATCGAAAGCAAAATTTAATGGTTTAGTAAAGATATTGATATATTATGTTATACTTTGTATCTCGCAAGGAAAATGAGGGCCAAGGGGGCCGTGCCTGCAATGCAGGTGACCGGTTTCGCCTGGAGGTCCCTGCGCATTGCCCATCTTGCAATACATTAATACCGCTTCTTCCGGTTTGTTTCTTTCCAGCACGATCAGCAAGGGCTTTTTCCACTTCTTTTTCTGCTCAGTCATATCATCCTCCTGATTTTTAGTCCCAGTTATTTGCGGAAAAAGTTTTGATTCTGTTTTGCCAATTTTCAGGGCTGATTTCCCAGGCATTTTCTCCCCTGTGCACCAGTCCAAGGAAATTTGACTGAGTATGAGCCACCTGACACAGATATTCAACCGGTGCATCTAAAAGGCCGTGTTCTCTCCATGATTTTGCAGGACATTGCTCGCACAGACTCTTTAAGAAACAGACCGCGCATCGTTTGAGATATTCAGGTTTATTTGAGCGCAAGTTGCGCAGACCCGGGAAAAACACTTTAAAGGCGTACTCCAGAGGCTCAAGTCCGGTTTCCGGGCTATTTTTTCGATGCAGATCAGGTGAAAGAGGATAGACTGTATCAGGATGGCGCAAAAGCATGCACATCTGGGCTCTCCCATACGCATCCACGCAAATGCCTTGACCGGCTCCGCAGCTGAAAATCCGCTCTCCCGGCAGACGCATGAATCTGGAGGCAAATTCGCGCATTTCTTTGATGTAATTGTCTCGATTCCTGGTCAGCATGTTCAGGGTCTCATCCGGAGAAACACGCAGCTTCCTGATGCGGCTGTTCTTGCCGGAATCATCGCGCCTGGCACGCAGATCAAAATTCATCGTATAATCAGGCACTGTGTGCATATGGGGCAGAGAGGATGCAAATTTTTCGAATTCATCCAGCTCTTTCTTGTTCGGGGGCAGAAGGCTCTGTCTGACCACAAAGGGTATGTTCTGCTTTTTAAGTAAATCAATGCCGTTGACGAAACGTTCAAAAGATCCGGGCATGCAGGAAACAGCTTCGTAGGAAGACCTGCGCATTCCATATACACTTACCTGGACAGGTCTGCCCGGGGGGATAGCGTCAAAGAGCTTTACAAGTTTTGAATCGAT
Organism: Desulfonatronovibrio sp.; assembly: GCA_003566455.1. GTDB lineage: Bacteria > Desulfobacterota > Desulfovibrionia > Desulfovibrionales > Desulfonatronovibrionaceae > Desulfonatronovibrio. The sequence continues at coordinate 1,208 of PXDF01000131.1, read as the reverse complement.
CAGACAGGCATTGGTCATGATCACGACCTGCAATCCCAGTCTGCGCGCAAACAGATACAATTCTGCAAAATCGTCCCGCAAAAGAGGCTCGCCCCCGGTAAAGCGAACTGTAAGGCAGCCCAGATCAGCAGCCTGCTTAAGGATATCTTGAACAAAGCCGGTTTCCATTTCTTCAGCTTTTATCTTTTGATCATCTTCAGGCTGATTGATGTAGCAATGAACGCACCTGTTGTTGCAGCGCTCGGTCAGCTCTATGTCCAGCCGGCCAAGGCAGGAGCCTGAAGGTTTAAAAGGTCGTGTGGAACGCAGAACATATTCGCTCATATGCTCAGGCTCTCCAGTTCGGGTATGATTGCTCCGGATTTATCGAAGCGCATGGAGTAGCAGGGTACATCTTGTATCAGCAGCTCCAGGTTTTCCATGTTTTTGTTCCACCAGTCTTTTGTGATCATGGGCCTGATTATCCTGGGTATAAGATTTTTTAAGATTACTCTGGAGTCGGATAAAAGAGCTACATTGTTTGCCGCGGACTGCTCCGGAAAAAAAATGCCGCAGAGCCTGGCATCAGAAGAGGAGATTTCAGCGATATCGCCATGGCTCCATGTACCGTGAACGCGCCATTCATCCCCCCATTTCCTGATAATGTTTCGGTCATCGCATAGAATCCGCACATCAAGACCCTGCTCTTCAGCCGCTTTTTGGAGCAGCCGGATGGTAGTGGACTTGCCTGCTCCTGAATGACCGGGAAAAAGAAAGCCCCGTCCATTAATAATTGCCGCCGCCGAATGAACAAGCAGCGCGTTACGCTCTGTCAGTACCCTCCCCAGCCAGATCTGATCAGTGGGAAAAAGCGATAAAGACCAGAAGCCGTCAGCTTTCAGGCATTCCCGCTGAACTTTGGAATTATAGATATCCGCTTTGGTGTGATCAGCGTTGAAAAATGCCAACTGATACACCTGTCTGTCTTCACCGGGCGAGATCCCTTTGTAGCACCATGTTTCATCACTGATTGATATTTCCCATGGCGGGATTTGATGAATTATTTCTCCCAGGTCCAGATCTTTGAGACCCGGCATTTTAAAGTGGTGACGGATGCTGATGTTATCCGTTCCAGGACCATCCACTGCAAAAGCCAGCAGTTTATCCCTGATACAGACAGGTTCCAGATCGGAAGTGTACCAAAGACATACTGTGATGCCGGCAACACG
>PXDF01000119.1 GCA_003566455.1 Desulfonatronovibrio sp. | reverse complement strand
CTCGCGCATCAGGTTTTCCAGGGCCTTCTGAACTATGCGTTCCGATTCAGTGTCCAGGGCGCTGGTGGCCTCGTCAAGAATGAGCAGCGGAGGATTCTTCAACAGGGCCCTGGCAATGGTGATCCTTTGTTTCTGCCCGCCTGAGAGCTTGACCCCGCGCTCCCCGATTATTGTGTCATATCCATGGGACATTTCCATAATAAAATCATGGGCATAAGCCGCTTTTGCCGCTTCAACGACCTGCTCCTGTGTGGCATGTTGCATGGCGTAAGTTATATTGTCGCGTATAGTGGTGTTGAAAAGAAAGTTGTCCTGGGCCACTATTCCCATGAACAGGCGCAGGCTTTTAAGGGTGTATTCATGAGTGGGCCTGCCGTTTAAAACTATCTCCCCCTGCTGCTGGCGGTAAAACCTGGGCAAAAGATTGATCAATGTGGTTTTTCCTGAGCCGCTTGGCCCGACAATGGCCACTTTTTCCCCTCTGGATATTTCAAGGTTTATTCTGTCCAGGGCGGGCTGATCTGATCCTGGATAGGTAAAGGATAAGTCCTTTATGACCAGGCTGTTGAAGGGGCCTTTGAGCTCAGTTTCCCCTCCCTGTTCCACCTGTAGTTCCCTGGAGTCCAGGACTTCAAACACTCTTTCAGCTCCGGACAAGGCCTTCTGGATGGCTATATTGGTCTTGCTCAGACCCTTGACCGGCTGGTAAAGCATGATCAATGCGGTCAGAAATGAAAAAAAAGTGCCTGGAGTTGAATTGCCGGCTATGACCTGGCTTCCACCATACCAGACAATGAGCCCTACTCCGATAGAACCGATGAATTCCATTACCGGAGATGAAGCATGATGGTATTTGTTTTCCTTGACCGCGATGTTGATCAGTTTATGGTTTTCTCTGGTGAAATTCTTTTGTTCGCCTTTTTCATTGGCAAATGCCTTGATCACCCTGATCCCACTGAAAGTTTCCTGAAGAAAGTTGGTGATGTCCGAGATCTGGGCCTGGGTTTTGCGGCTCATTTTCCTTAACTTTCTGGCAAAATAGATAAACGGATAAATGGCCATGGGGTAGATGATCAAAGAAAGGGTGGCCAGCAAAGGTTCCCGGTAAAAGATCACTCCCAGAAGGGCAACCATGGTCAGAAGATGCCTGACCAGCTCCACCAGCTTGGGCAGACTGGCAGCCAGAAGATTCACGTCACTGGTTATCCTGGCCATGAGCATGCCAGTGCGGTTGTCCTCAAAGAACCTCAGGGGCAGGTCGGTCATCTTCAGATACAGTTCTTCCCTGAGCTGGCCCAGGACCCTGATCCCGCAGTAGGTCATCTGGAATTCCTGAATGTACAGAAAAATGCCTTTCAGGCCGAACACAGTGACTATAAGGATGGGGATGATGAGCAGGGCCCGCTTGTCCTGATTGATGAAGATGTCGTCCAGGGCCGGTTTGACCAGAAAGGCTGCCGCTCCGGACATAGCGGCTACAACGGCCAGGGCCAACAGAGACAATAATATTCTTATCTTGAATTGCTTGAAATAGGCCAGGACCCGCTTGGCCAGCTTTAAGCTGTTTACTTTGGACCAGTCTGATTTTAAACGCATTGTGTTTATATTACATGAACCAAGATTTAACAGAGTAATGGAAATTATTCCGTTGCTGCCGGATTTTTGGTATTAAGTAAAAGGTGCTTCGCAAGGTTAAAAGTATGAAAGTATTGGACGTTGCGTCAACAATCCGGTTCTTTCTGTCAGCTATGTTATGGCTAAATAGAGGCTCTATTTTGATCAGAGGGTTTGTCCTTGATATCTTTCGTAATAATGAATTGTCCAGTGACCCGCGATAAAAAAAATTGTGAACATGTTGCAGACAATCTGAACTGGCTCAACCCCTGTGGATCTAATGGTAAAAGTTTATGTCCCCAAAGTACAAACTTATTAAGTTTGGATTAAAAGGGCAATAGCTGGAACAAATTTGAAATTTAAGCTGTCAGGCCGGACGTGTTGCTGGTTGACAGTGTTTTATTAAGGCCGGTAAGCTACCTTGTTAGAGCGTGAATAATCTCACTTTGTAACCTGTTGAATTCATCCAGCTTAAGCGTACTTTTAATAAGTTTCAGGTTAATCAGCTAACTGGAAATTTAGAAGAGTTTTTAGCCGCCCGCTTCGCTCGACATGAAGACAGACCAAAGAGTGACGTTTAACAATTTTATCCGGCCGACATTGGCCGGATAAAAAGTGCTCATCCAGCACTTACTTTAATCCTGAGAGAATTGTATTATATTTACTTCAGTCAGATATGGTTGTGAAAAGTTTCTAATTTACAGTTTAAAAGTAAGTGCTGGATAAAGATTTTTGCACTGCAGGTGCGGACACCTTTTCTGCTGGCAAGTCGCCAGCAGAAAAATGATTTCAGTCTGTCTTTCCAGTCTGTGTTTGTCGAGCGAAGCGGGCGGTTCAATGATCTCTTGTTCGGATTACGGGCATAGTCCGCATTAGAGCGTGAATAATCTGGTGTGTAGATATTTTGAAGCAGAGAATGGAATCAAATTATAACCTTAAAGTCCTGATGGTGACCAGGACCAGCCACATCACAGAAATTGAAATGATGTGCAGGCTGCGGGAGCTTGGCGTGGACGTGCGAGCAATTACTGAATCAGCCTGCCCCCATATCAGTTATCTGAAAAACACAGGCGTGCCTCATGAAAGCCTGGACCTGACCTCCAGAATGGATTTCAAGGCAATAAAGCATTTGCGAAACAGGATAGTAAAAGAGGGTTTTCATGTGGCGCACGGTTTTTCCAACCGGCCCATAAGCAACCTGGTCTGGGCCAGTTATGGTCTGCCTCACGCCCTGGTCATATACCGCGGGGCCATCGGCCATGTCAGGCGCTGGGACCCTGACTGCTGGCTTAAATGGCTTAATCCCAGGGTTGACCGGATCATCTGCGTGTCCGATGCAGTGCGAAAAGATCTGATAGGTTCAGGTGTTCGTTCGGAAAAGCTGGTAACCATCTACAAGGGCCATGATTTTTCCTGGTATGAGAACCTGCCCAGAATGGACCTGAAAAAAGAGTTCAACCTTCCGGATGAAGCTTTCATAATCGGATGCGCCGCCAACATGCGCAGGGTCAAGGGTGTGGACGTACTGCTTAAGGCCATGTTTGACCTTCCTGAAAACATACATGTTCTGCTCATGGGAGAGGTTCGGGACCAACTGGTCAAAACCCTGGCTGACAAGCCTCAAATCAAAAGCAGGGTTCATTTTCTGGGGTTCCGAGATAACGCTCCGGCAATCCTGGGCAGTTGCGATCTGGCTGTTGCCCCTTCCCGGGGCAGGGAAGGTCTGACCAAGTCCATTATCGAACCCATGGCCCAAGGCGTGCCCG
>PXDF01000115.1 GCA_003566455.1 Desulfonatronovibrio sp. | reverse complement strand
CGGCCTGAAAGTGCCTGTGGTATCGATTATTTCCGAGGGAGGTTCAGGGGGTGCTGAAGCCATCGGGCTCGCTGACACCAGGATCATGCTCTCCCATGGATATTACTCGGTAATTTCCCCGGAGGGCGCGGCTGCCATTGAAGGGAGGCTCAGAGACGGACAGCGGTCCACTGCCGAACTTGTGGAAAGATGCGCAAAGCTGCTGAAAATTACCGCCAGAGACAACCTGGAAATGGGCTATATTGACCGTATCCTGGATGAACCTACTCTCGGCGCCCGGCCTGAGCACTTTGATTTTTTTAAAAAACTCAGACAGGAAGTAATCCTGGCAACCGACGAAATAGTTCTTTCAGTCCGCGGGGTTAAGCTTTTCAGAACCATTGCCCTGCGTAAGCTCAGCAACCCCAATATTTATGTCAGGTGGAGCCTTTCTCCCAAATCCAAACAAAGACTCGCCTGGCAGAGATATCAGAAATTCATGTCCATGAGCCGAAAATACCTCTTGGACAAAACTCCTTCCTGGCAAAAAGCTTACTCTATGGTGAATGATTATGGATGGTCAGTCTATGCTTTTCTGCGCTATGAATTCCTGGGCAGGCACCACAGAAAAATAACCCACCTGGCCGAAGATGTTCAGGGTGAAGTCCAGGCCCTCTTTGGAAGAATAATTAATAAGGGCACCAACATAATCCAGAAGGTTCCCGGTCTGAAAAAAGAAAAAAGAGACGTCTGCAAGCTGACAACCCTGTCCTCCTGGGAGTCGGGACTGACCTGGGATGAACATTGCCGGTACATCAGTCCCCAGGCCAATCAGGACAAAACCATAACCTGTCCCAACAGTCCCACCTTTGGCTGTCTGGATCTCTGGGCCCCGGACCTCTTCAGCGACTTCGCGGGAGTTTGCAGTTACTGTGGGCATCATTTTCCCATGGAATATGAATGGTACCTGTTCAATGTATTTGATGCCAGGTCCGTCAGGGAGTTTAATCCCAAGATTGAATGCGGAAATCCACTGAAATATGACGGTCTGGACATAAAGCTGGACCAGGCCAAAAAAAATTCCGGACATAAAAGCGCGTGCATGACCTTTGAAGCCAGCATCAAGGGGGTCAGGGTTGTAGTGGCCATGCTTCTGGCCAGGTTCAGAGGCGGCAGCGTGGGAGTGGCTGAGGGTGAAAAATTCATTAAAGCGGCTGAAATGGCCAGAAGAAAGCACCTGCCTTTTTTCGCGTATGTCCACGGCACAGCCGGAATAAGAATTCAGGAAGGGACCAGCGGGGTTATACAGATGCCCAGGTGTACCCTGTCGGTCCGCAGGTATCTTGAATCAGGAGGTCTGTATCTGGTGCTATATGATACCAACTCCTACGCTGGGCCTGTAGCCAGTTTCCTTGGATGCTCACCTTACCAGTTCGCGGTCAGGTCAGCCAATATCGGATTCGCCGGACCCGGAGTCATCAGGGAAACAACAGGACACGATATCATGCCCAACTACCACAAGGCCTTTATGACCCTGTCCAGGGGGCATATTCAGGGAATCTGGGATCGCAGGGAAATCAGAAACAACCTTCATCAGGCTCTGATGACCATGGGCGGGGAATTTCTATATTTCAGATAGATTGGAAATTGAGCAAACTCCCGGGAGGACCTCATTTGATAAATATTGCATCGTTACTTGAAGAGATAAAAAAAGCCCCTTACAAGGAAATAACCGTTTCCACCCCTCATTCAGGGCATATTGAGTTTGTGGTCAGAGAAGCCGGAGTAAAAGTAAGCGGATTTTCCGGGGCCTGGAATCACAAACCTGGGACACTGCTGGCATACCTGACCCGGGAAGGCAATAAAAAACCCATATACGCCCCTGAAAAAGGTGAAGTGGTCATGTTCCATGACATCAACGATCATCAGTTTGTCCAGGCCGGGGCCCCTCTTCTGAAAATCAGACATTTTCTGACCAAACAGGAAGTCCTTGACATTATTCTTAAAAAGGCATTGCATCTTTTTACCGCGCCTGAAAAGGGCAGGTATTATTTTGTTTCAGCCATCGACATAAAGCTTAAGGCCAAGGGACTGGGCCATGTAAATATCAAGCAGGGAAATGAAATCCTCATCATTTCCAGGATGAAAAGAGAAACCATATTAAACTATGAAGGGCCTCCAGGGATTATTTACACTGTCTATTTCAACTCCAATGAAAGTGTTGAGGCTGGAGCTCCTCTGATAGGCGTTTGCCCTAAAAATCAGGTTGAAAACATCAAGGACGTCATCGCCAAAATCCAAATGGGCTGGGAGGAAAAAGAATAATGGGAGAATTGATTCAAATCAGAGTTTCCGCTAAAATCCATGACCAGGAAAAAGCTTTGAAAAAATGGGCCGGCCTGGCTGAACTGGCTTTTGGACCCCATCTCCACTTAAGTTTTGAAGGCCGGGATCTCTTGAGTGAACTTGTTGACGCTTTGCACGATAAGGAAAGATTGGGGCAGCTGCCACAGAATATGGCGGACAAACTTTCTGCGGACATTGCCAAAGCCTATTCTTTGAAAAAAAAGATGCAAGCTTTTCTTGCTGACCGCAATCCTCAGGAAGCAGACAAAATTTCCTATCAGCTTGAAGACATACTGGACAATATGGAAGAAGGGACTGGTCACAAGAATTGACGGTCCAGGATATAATGGCTGAAGATTTTATTTAATTGAAAATTCAGGAGGCGTCATGGCTGGTTCCATGAATAAAGTAATTCTGGTAGGCAGGCTTGGGCAGGATCCAAAACTGGCCTATGCTCCAAGCGGAGTGGCAGTGGCCAATTTCAACATCGCAACAGATGAATCATTTACCGATCGCGACGGAAACAAGGTCGATAAAACCGAATGGCACAGAGTAGTGGTTTTTGGGAAACAGGCTGAAATGTGCTCCAATTATCTTTCCAAGGGAAGGCTGGTCCTGGTTGAGGGAAGCCTTCAGACCAGAAAGTGGCAGGACCAGCAGGGTCAGGACCGCTATACCACTGAAATCAAGGCTCAGCGCGTCCAGTTTCTTGATTCCAAATCCCAGGGTCAGGATGGTCAGTCATATATTCCGGCCCCGGACCAGGAAGATCAGCCCAAGGGACAGAAAAGAGATTCAAAAGAGCAGATGGGCCCGGCTTTTCCTTCTGAAGCAGGTGGAATGGACGATGCTCCGTTCTGAAATTGATCGGCAGCGAGATTTTCAGTGGTCTCAGTATAATTCAGCCGGTCAGAACGACAGGTTTGTTCCTCAGGCTCTGACCGGCAGCAATAGTGGACCACAGGCTGACATTTACGGCGTCCCCGATTCCAGATAGTCAATCTCGCTCTGGGGGTCACTTTCCTTTTTGACCAGACGGTTAAGGGCGTTAATATAGGCCTTGGCACTGGCCACAATAATATCCGGATCTGCAGCCCGTCCAACCGATGTTATGGAATTCTCCTCGAGCTTCACTGTTACCTCGCCCTGGGCGTCTGTCCCACCGGTTATGGCATTGACTGAATAGCGGGTCAGTTTCGGACTTCTCTCCACCAACCGGTCAATGGTATTGAAAACAGCGTCAATTGGTCCCACACCGAAATCAGACAGAAGTTTTTCTTCTCCTCTGACCTCCATTTTAAGAGCAGCCGTGGGTATAGCCATATTGCCGGACATAGAGCTCAGATATATCAATTTAAACTTGTCCGGAATACGGTAAACCTCTTCCAGAACAATAGCCTCAACATCCTCCATAAACACCTGTTTCTTTTTGTCCGCCAAGTTTTTGACTGCCTGAAAGACCTGGGTCAGCTGATCCTCAGTCAATCGATAGCCAAGTTCGTCCAGCTTGTTTTTAAGGGCGTGGCGTCCAGAATGCTTGCCGATTACAATATCGCTGGAAGATTTTCCTATACTGTCCGGGGTCATTATTTCATAGGTCTGCCTGTTCTTGAGCATGCCATCCTGATGAATGCCTGACTCGTGGGCAAAGGCATTGGCCCCGGTTATTGCCTTGTAGGGAGGAATGGGCTGACCGATAATCATAGACAGAAGCCGGCATGAAGGATAAATCTGACTGGTATTGATTCCTGTGTCCAGGTTATAATAATCCTTACGGACATTAAGAGCCATAATCACTTCTTCAAGCGCCGCGTTTCCAGCCCTCTCCCCTATTCCGCTCAGGGTGACCTCGGCCTGCCTTGCTCCGGCCTTGATGGCGGCCAGTGTATTGGCCACGCCAAGTCCAAGGTCATTATGACAGTGAACGCTGAAAATTGCCTTGTGGCTGTTGGTCACATTCTCCATGAGATAACTGATGAGCTCGCCGTATTCCTGAGGCTGGGCATAGCCGACAGTATCAGGGATATTTATGATTTTGGCCCCGGCATCGATGGCGGTCCGGACTACCTGGACCAGAAAGTCAGGCTCTGACCTGGACGCATCTTCAGCCGAAAACTCAACATTGGAACAAAGCCCGGCCGCGTAGGAAACAGCATCTCTGGCCATCTCAAGGACCTGTTCCCTGGTTTTGCCAAGCTTGAATTTCATGTGGATGTCGGATGTGGCGATAAATGTATGTATCCTGGGGCTGGCAGCAACTTTTACAGCGGCCCAGGCTGAGTCAATATCCCTTTTAACAGACCGGCATAAACCAGCCACCTGACAATCCTTGACTGTTGAAGCAATTTCAGCCACCGATTCAAAGTCACCCTGGCTGGCTGCTGGGAAGCCAGCCTCAATGATGTCCACGCCCAGCCTTTCAAGCTGTCTGGCCAGACGAACCTTTTCCCGCATGTTCATGGTGGCCCCTGGGGACTGCTCACCGTCACGCAGCGTGGTGTCGAAAATAAAAACTTTATCAGACATTATTGTTCTCCTAACTTAAATAATATCAACAACAAACTTCCTGATCCTGAAGACCGGAGCAGAAGAGAGTAAAATTACCGGCCTCAGATCTTAAGTCCTTTTGTAATAACCAAAACGGTCTTTATGAAATATTAATTAATTATGAGAGCTCCGTTCGGGCTCCCGTAGGTTCGAGGGCCTGCGTAGCGGCAGGTACAAATAGGTATAGATCAGGCCGGAAAAAACATAAGACATAAAAAACAGAAAAAGAAGAAATTTTGGCTCTGAGGCCACCAGCACAAATATCATGATGGCTGTGACCGTGGAAGAAAAAGGATGCAGCCGGACCATCTCAAGCTCTTTAAAGGAAGCGTACTTCACTCTGCTGATCATAAGCAGGCTCAGAGCAAATGTAATGATCAAAGTGGCTTTGGGAAGAACGATCTCAGCGAACTGCTCCGAGATAAAGGTACTGAAAAGAACAAGAGTGGCCAGGGTGCAGGCTGCAGCAGGTATGGGCAGGCCAAGGAAAAATTTTTTGGGAATATTCTTGGACTGCAGGTTGAACCTGGCCAGTCTGAGAGAACCGCAGGCCATGAACAAAAAGGCAACTGCAAGTCCCATCTGACCAAAGGAATGAGTCTGCCAAAGATAAACCATCACTGCCGGACAAACACCAAAGGAAACGAGGTCTGACAAAGAGTCAAACTGAATTCCAAAGTCAGAGGTAGATTTGGTCAGACGGGCAATTTTTCCGTCAAGACCATCAAAAACACAGGCCGCCAGGATGGCCACAGCAGTCAGTTCAAAACGACCCTCAATGGCCCATAATATCCCCATAAAGCCGATAAACAGACTGGCTGTTGTCAGCAGGTTGGGCAGAATATAAAATCCTTTATGTTTTGGACCAATTTTGTCAGTCATTTGAGCTGCTCTGCTTTTCGGGCAAGGATTGTTTGCCCGGCTGTTACCTTATCTCCTACAGTTACTACGTTTTCATATCCATTAGGCAGGTAAAGGTCAACCCTGGAACCAAATTTTATCAGGCCATAGCGATCTCCGCGCCCCAGGACGTCTCCTTTCTCCGCGAGGCAGACAATGCGTCTGGCCACCAGACCGGCTATCTGGACCATCGTCCAGTCCAGGCCCTGTTCGTCTTTGATAAGCCAGACGCATCGTTCATTATCCTTTGAGGCCTTATCCAGAGACGCGTTGAAGAACTTGCCTGGATGATACCTGATTGTCACGACCTTTCCAGCCACCGGCATTCTGTTCACGTGAACGTTGAAAACGTTCATAAAAACGCAGATCGCAAGCCTTTTCTCCCTTGTAGCCGGATCAGTCATAAAGCCGACTTTTACTACTTTTCCATCCGCTGGAGCAACCGCCGCGTCCTGATCATCAGGGACAACCCTTTCTGGATCCCGGAAAAAATTCAAAACCAGCCAGGTCAGAATAAGGCCGATAATGGACAAAAGTGCCCACCCGAGAAGAGCAAGGACTATTGTGGTCAGAACGGCCATGATGATGGCATTGAGACCTTCAGGACGAATCTGGGTTCTTGAAGTTATCATGTTATTGTTAAAGTTTCATTGTTAAAGGCAGATGGAATCAATGCTTCAGCCAGTTCATCCATCTTTTCTCCATGCTCATACCCTGCCAGGTGCAATATGCCGTGAACCATCAACCTGACCAGATAGTTTAAAGGCTCCTGGCCATAAAGGAATGACTCCCTCTTAATGGCATCAACATTTATCACCAGCTGGCCAAAACCAGCCTGTTCTGTACCGTTCGACTCAGGAAAGCTGATAACATTAGTGGGTCCTTCCATACCCAGAAAACGCCTGTTTAACTCCTTCATCGGGCCGTCATGGGTGACCAGAATATCCAGGCAAGGTTCATTCAATCCCAATGCAGAGGCAATCCTGCCCGCAACCCGAACAATTTCCCTTGAACTCAAGGGAACAGCAACACTCAAGTTAGCTTCAGTCTGTAGAGTAATCATTTAATCTATTAAATTTCCTGCCTCGGATTTTGATTTGAGCCTGTCCCGGTCAAACCTGTCATAAGCATGAACAATCCTGCCCACAAGGGTATGCCTGATAACATCTTTTTCATTAAAATATACAAACTCAATTCCTTCCACCCCTGAAAGCACATTCTGGGTTTGAATGAGGCCGGATATGGAGGTGCCGGGCAAATCAACCTGAGTAACATCACCAGTGACCACAGCCTTTGATCCCAGGCCCATCCTGGTCAGAAACATTTTCATCTGCTCAGGGGTGGTATTCTGAGCTTCATCCAGAATAATAAACGATTCATTCAGGGTCCTGCCTCGCATAAAAGCCAGGGGCGCCACCTCTATCACCCCTGTTTCCAGCATTTCCTGGACCTTTCTGAAATCAAGCATATCATGAAGGGCGTCGTATAAAGGCCGCAGATAGGGATTAACTTTCTCCATGAGATCACCGGGCAGAAAACCCAGCTTTTCGCCGGCTTCCACCGCGGGCCTGGCCAGAATAATCCTTTTGACCATTTTCTGCATCAGGTAAGACACAGCCACCGCCACAGCCAGATATGTCTTGCCTGTTCCAGCAGGGCCAACACCGAAAACCAGATCCCTGGATTTTATTGCCTGGAGATACTGGCGCTGGTTAGGACTTTTGGGGACTATGGTTTTTTTATTGGAAACAATAAATATTTCCTTTTTAAAAACCTTTTTCAAGTCCGCTCCGGGATCATCTTCAAGGATTCTCAGAGCTGCTTCCACATCCTGAGGATTAACCCTGTAGCCGAACTTGATAAGATTATAAAGCTGAACCAGACAGCTTTTGGCCAGGTTAAGCTTTTCTTTATCCGGACTTTTCAGAAGTACCGTTCCTCCCCGATTTTCAATCAACACCCCTGTACCGGCATGGATTGTCTGTAAATTTCTGCCTTGGGGTCCAAACAAATCCTGGATATTGGAAGCATCCTGAAAATCCAGACTTTCTTCAAAATCTTGAGTCATATGTTGTCAGGTTTAAAGGGTTGATTGTCATCTATAATCCGCCCTGAGCTGAAAGAAGTCAGCCAGGTTTCTAAAATTGCGGGCTTGGAAACAATCTCCGACATTTTTTTGGTATTGAGGCCCGGGTGATGTTAGGCTATAATATAAAAGTTTAAGTAATCAGGCTGAAACATTATATCCATTTTATTCAAAATACAAGCAAGGACATACCATGCCGGAGTAATTCAATGGATTTGAAACTTTTCTTTACCACCTTCGGAATAATCTTTTTGGCCGAACTTGGAGACAAAACCCAGATGGCCTCAATCATGATGGCAGCTCAGAGCCAGAAGCCGTGGACCGTTTTTGCGGGCGCTTCATTGGCCCTGGTTACCATAACCCTTTTGGCAGTACTCTTTGCTAGTTTAATCGGCAACTTTATACCTGGCAATATAATTAAAAAAATTGCCGCTGGAGGTTTTCTGATCATAGGAGGTCTTATGCTCATTGATAAGATATAACCACAAGGTTAATCAGGCACTTTCTCTTAAACAAAGCATTATTCTCTTATCTGACCTGAACCAGGGTATATAGCTGTCTACTAAAGTGATAAAAAACATATTCCTTTCAACACAAATCATCCTGATCTTCTTTATTCATTCCAGCCCGGTCCTGGCCGGTACGCCCTGGAATCTCCAAGCGGACAGGATTCTGGCCCAAGAGGATGAAAAAATCATTGAGGCCTTTGGCAATGTTCATCTGACAAGGCTGGAAAACTTCCTTCAGGCCGACTACGCCAGGCTCTATACCGATACCAACTGGTTATATCTTAAAGGAAACATCAGCGCATACTGGGACCATGATTTTCTCCAGGGAGAAGAGGCTGAACTGGATCTGAACAATAATGTCGGCTGGATCAAAAACGGACAGGTGTTCATGGCAGAGGAACATATATATTTCACTGGAGAACGCCTGGAAAAAACAGGTGAAAACACCTACTCATTCATCCAGGGAACAGTGACTTCATGTGATGATGATGTTCCGCCATGGTCCATAAGGTCAAGCCGGGGGGAAGTTACAGTTGATGGTTACGCCAGGCTCTGGCATCCCAGATTCAGGGTCAAGGACCGCTCAGTTCTTTACTCACCCTATATGATTGTCCCAGTCAAGACCGAACGCCAGAGTGGTTTTCTTTTTCCTGACACAGGTTATGGTTCTGAATATGGAACAAACATAAATCTGCCCTATTACCATGTTATTGATGACCAGCGAGATGCCACATTTTACACAAACTACTATTCCAAAAGGGGAACCATGCTGGGCCTGGAGTACCGCCACACACCAAACCTTTTAAACAAGGGTCTGTGGAGGGCGGACTGGCTCAGAGACAGGGAAATACACGACACCAGTGAAAACGAGCCTTCCAGGTTCAGTGATGACGGGTTGTTCCGGCCAAACAGAAACAGGTACTGGCTCAGGGGAAAGTTTGATGGAAACGATCCGGCAACAGGCTGGTCCTTCAAGGTTGATCTGGATTATGTCTCAGACCAGAACTATCTTAAGGAGTTCAAGTCCGGACAGTCTGGATTCGACCACAGCCGCAATCAGTTCCTGGACAATTTCGGCCGCGACATACAGGATCACGACCGCCTGATCCGGACCAATACCCTGAGCTCGGCCAGAAGCTGGAGCAATGCCGGCCTTGATGCCCGGGTGGTATATTCTGACAACCTGAGATATAGAAACAGTAACCTGCCATCAGAAGAGAACCCCACAGTTCAGAGACTGCCTGAAGTCAATCTCAATCTTTTCAGAAGCAGCATCGGCTCCTCTCCTCTGGAGCTTCAGGCCTCCAGCCAGGGTGTTTACTTCTGGCGGGAATATGGAACCAGGGCCTCCAGGGTTGACCTGTATCCCCAGGTCAGCATGCCTTTAAGAATGGTCTTTGGCACCCTGACCCCAAGGTTGGGCTGGAGGCAGACCTTTTATTTTGTGGATGAATTTGAAGAACCAGAAGTGTCATCAGTAGACACTGAAAACCGTTTTCAGACCAGAGGCATTTACGACTTCAACCTCAACGCCTCCACCAGCCTGTTCAGGGTCTTTAAAATCAGTCCGGTTCCCGACCTTCTGGCAGAACACACAGGGCATGAATCATGGACAAGGATAAAGCACAGCGTAACACCTGAAATAGATTATGATTTTATTCCTGATGTCAAACAGGGTAAATATCCCAGATTTGACTCTCTGGATCGCATCCAGCCCAGGGAGAAACTGACCTACTCATTGAGCAACATCTTTACCCGGAGAAAAGATACTGTAACCCGGGGCACAGGCATTACCGGGCCTTCCCTGAGAAGCAGCTATCTGGATTTTTTCAGGCTGAAATTTGAGCAGTCATACGACTTCAGAGAAGCCAGGCGAAGAGAAGAGTTAAACGAATACTCTAGACGTCCCTTCTCTGATTTGCTTACTGAACTGCAGATAAATCCTGGAAAGTATATATCATTCAGAAGTAAAACCTGGTATTCATTCTATGAAAACAAGGTCACCGAGCATGAGCATCGCCTGGCCCTGACCTGGCCCGAAAAAATGTCTGCCTGGTTCAGCCTGGACTTTCTGGAAGAAATTGATGAATTCAAAAGAAAGATCAGCGACAAGACGAGTATATTGGAACTTGGGACCAGGCTTGATTTTATTAAAAACTGGCAGTTCACTCTGGTCTACCGCGCTGATCTGGATACAAATGAAGACCTGGAGCGCAGCCTGGGTGTTTTATACCGTCATCAGTGCTATAGCCTGGAGTTCAATTTTAAATCAACCGACTATGACGAAAAATTCGAGATCCGCGTAAACCTTCTTAATCTTGGAACCTTTGGTGGATAGATGAGTCTCATCAGAGTCCTGCCCCCGGGGCTGCAGAACCAGATAGCAGCCGGAGAGGTGGTTGAGCGTCCGGCCAGCGTTGTCAAAGAACTTATGGAAAACAGCCTGGACGCCGGCGCCCGCAACATCCAGGTTTATCTGGAAGGAGGCGGTCAAAGTCTTATTAGCATAATTGACGACGGACATGGTCTAAACCATGAAGACCTTCTTCTGGCTCTGACCAGGCATGCCACCAGCAAGATATCAAGTTTAGAGGAGCTGGCTGGTGTTTCCAGCTTCGGGTTCAGAGGAGAAGCCCTTCCCAGCATAGCTTCCATTTCCCAGTTCACTATGTCTTCCTGTCCCAGAGGTCAGAACCAGGGATTTTTTCTCAAGTCAATCTATGGTGATCTCGTGGCCCAGGGCCCTGTTGCCATGAATCCCGGAACCAGGGTTAAGGTTGAAAACCTGCTGGCCAATGTTCCGGCCAGGCTGAAGTTTTTAAAGACCAGGGCCACTGAAAGCAGAAAATGTACTGAGGCTTTTATCCGTCATTGTCTGTCCAACCTGGATGTTGATTTTGAACTTTTTTCAGAATCCAGGTCGCTTTACAGGTTTTTCCACAACCAGTTATTATTGGAGCGCATAAAGGCCATCTGGCCTTCCCAGATCTGTGAAAACCTGAGAGAATTCTCAGAACGAGAATCAGACATGTCCATATACGGCCTTGCTTCCAGCCCTGAAAGCGCCCAGGCCAGAGCGGACAGACTCTATTTCTATATAAACAAAAGGCCTGTAAATGACCGGATGCTTGTTTCTGCGGTTCGTCAGGCCTATAAAGGACAGTTGTTATCCAGAGAATATCCCCAGGCAGTAATCTTTATTGACCTCCCTCATCGTGAGGTGGATGTAAATGTTCATCCTGCCAAGAATGAAGTCCGCTTCAGAAATGAAAAGGCTGTTTTTTCTCTGATAATCAGAGGACTCAGATCCTGCCTTGAAACAGACATCTACCAGAATTCTTATGCAAAATCAGTCCCCGATGGCCTTTATGAAACAGGAACTGGCCTGGAAAAATCATACCCGGGCGCGGAACAGGAACATATTTTCAAGCGGCTCTGGGAAAAACAATCCGGATTTGAATTTAAACTCAAACCCCGGGATGGCTTAGTCCAAAGGCCGGATGCGAACGCAAGACAGAAATCTGTTTCAGTCCAAGGTCTTACCTATCTGGGTCAGGCGGAAAAATCCTATCTTCTGTTTTTAAAGAATCACGTCACTTTGCTCATTATTGACCAGCACGCAGCCCACGAACGGGTCATGCTTGAAAAAATCAGAAGAGGATTTAAAAAAACAGTGGTTAGAAAACTGGCATTGCCTGAAAGATTGACAATACATCAATCAGAACTGGAAATTCTTCAGGACATCTGGAAGCACCTGGGGACAATGGGCTTTGTCCTGGAAATAACCCCTGAAAATAATTTGATTGTTTCTGGAATTCCCGATTTTCTGTCACCAAAAGAAGCCATTCAGTCCTTGAAGGATATCCTGGCGCAGAAAAAACAGAATCTGGATGAAATATTTATCACCATGGCCTGCAGGACCTCAATCAAATCAGGAACTGCTCTCACCCCTGATGAAGCTGCGGGACTGATGGAAAAACTTCTAAGCTGTGAAAATAATCAGTACTGCCCTCATGGGCGCCCCATCAGCAGGGAACTTGGAGACAGAGATCTGGAAAAATTATTTAAACGAAAATAGGAGGTTTCATGAATATACTCATTGTTGGTTCTGGAGGCAGAGAGCATTCCCTAGCCTGGAAAATCAAACAAAGCCCTTTGGTGAAGAAAATATATGTCGCTCCAGGCAATGGTGGAACAGCCGCTATTGGAGAAAACATACTCATAGACAGCAATGACATACCAGGCATTCTCAAGCTGGCCAGAGATAAAAAAATTGATCTGGTGGTCGTGGGACCGGAACTGCCCCTGGTTCTGGGTCTTGCCGACGCCCTGGACCGGGAAAATATTCCCTGCTTTGGTCCCAGCTCATATGCGGCTCAGCTTGAGGGAAGCAAGGCCTTTTCCAAATTTTTGATGACTGAGGCAGAGGTGCCCACTGCTGATTTCAAGGTCTTTGAAGACTTTAATCAAGCGCAAGAATACCTGAAAAAGCAGAATTATCCTCTGGTTGTCAAGGCAGACGGACTGGCAGCGGGCAAAGGCGTTATTGTGTCTTCCAGTCTTGAGGAAGCACTCGAGGCTGTTCACGATATGATGGTAAAACAGGTATTCGGCAAATCCGGAGAAGTAGTGGTTATTGAGAAAAACCTGGTTGGGGAAGAGGCGTCCTTTCTGGCCTTTTGTGATGGTCACGACTTTATACTTCTGCCATCCTCCCAGGATCACAAGCGGGTTGGAGATAATGATACCGGACCAAACACCGGGGGAATGGGAGCCTACAGTCCAGCGCCTGTACTGCCTGAAGAAAATTACCAGGAAACAGCCGAGATGGTCATAAGGCCGATTATCCAGCATCTTGAGGAAATGGACAGGCCTTTTAAGGGGATTCTTTACGCCGGACTGATGTTCACCAAGGATGGACCAATGGTTCTGGAATATAATGTCCGCTTTGGCGATCCCGAATGCCAGCCATTGTTGATGCGCATTGAATCGGACATAGTGGAACTGATGATGGCCTGTGTTGAAGGCAGGCTTGCAGGCTTAAGAATATCAATTAGGCCTGAATCCGCTGTTTGCGTTGTGCTGGCTGCTGATGGTTATCCCAAGCAATACCAGAAAGGGCGTGTAATCTCGGGAATAGAGGATGCTGAAGAGGATCCTCTGGTCAAGGTCTTTCAGGCCGGAACCAGGCTGGAAAATGGGAAAATCCTGACCAATGGCGGACGGGTACTTGGAGTCACTGCTCTGGGAGTTAATCTTAAGGATGCCATTGACAGGTGTTACGCAGCTGCTGACAAAGTCAATTTTGAAGATAGATATCTGCGCCGGGATATCGGCCGCAAGGGACTGAACAGATAATTAAAGCGGGCAGGCAAGTAGTCTGCCCTGGCTTACTGACATCTGGCCAGTCCGTTCCTGTTTGGACGCCTGATAAGCCAGACCAGAAAATAGACCACTGGCGTGTCCATAAAAGCGATTAAAATTTTAATCAGCACCTGGCCCATTATCAGTGGGACTATAGGCATTATGCCATAAAAAGCAATAGTGATAAAAATAACACTGTCTATTATCTGGGATGAGGCGGTGGACAGGTTGTTTCTTACCCACAGGTGCCTTCCCCTGAATGTTTTTTTCCAGAAATGAAAGGCCCAGACATCATGGTTCTGACTGAAAAGATATGCAATAATTGAAGCCAGGATAATCCTTGGCGCGGCGCCCAGTACAGAACCATAAGCATCGTGATTATCCCAGAAAGAGGCTCCGGGCCAGACCAGGGCGAGATGAATAAGCCCTAAGGTAACAACAAGGGCTGCAAAGCCGCCCATAACCACCTGCTTTGCCTTTTCTTTGCCCCATATTTCACTGACCACGTCAGAAGCCACAAATGTTATGCAGTAGGCCAGGATGCCGGCAGGCAAAACAATTCCGCCCACACTTATGATTTTGGAGGATATGACAGACGCTATGACCAGGCTTCCGCTGAATACTGAGACCAGTATAATAAAAGCCAGACTGTTGTTTTTATCCATCAGATATCTTTAGAAGCCTTTTCAACCTCATCACGCATTTTTTTTCTGGCAGACTCAATTTTTCCGGCCAGAGCTTCATCATTAAGAGCGAGAATCTGGGCTGCCATCCAGGCCGCGTTTTTAGCCCCTGCCTTGTCCAGGGCGACAGTTGCCACAGGAAATCCTGGAGGCATTTGTACCGTTGCCAGCAAAGCGTCCATACCGCCCAGGCTTGAAGCTGAGAGAGGTATGCCTATGACAGGCCTTATAGTAGACGCT
>PXDF01000012.1 GCA_003566455.1 Desulfonatronovibrio sp. | reverse complement strand
TAAATGTTTTAATTTATGAAGATCTGGTTCATAATCCCGGACTTTGTGCTAACTTTTTTTCCCATCTTGGATTGGATAATAAAAATATGGCAGAGGTGGGTGTTGTTCGCCGAAGCCTTGATCCTCAACAGACAGTTTTGAAGATATTTTTAAACAGGGCCATTGCCTCACCAGGACAAAACGCCAAAGCTTTGTCCTGGATACACAGCCCTCCTGTTCAGGAACTCATGGACAAACATTTCGGACTTGACAGATACGATCTTTGGGAAAACAGAGAAACAAGGAAAAAGTTTCTTGACCGTTTCCAGGAAGAAAATAATCAGATACTAGCACGCTATTTTCCAGGAAGAGAGAATTTATTCCCTGAAATAGAAGAGGATGAATCACCCATGGTCAGTTCTTTGCCGGATAAATTCAAGGCAGATCTGATAATGCTGGCTTTGTCCCGGACCCGGGATTTTTCTGTAAAGCCGCCCGGCTATAAAACAAGAATGCTGCAATGGCTGAAGGGCATGACCTGATGATCATTGCTTTTCCATAAAAATGCTTTTTTCCATACAAATTATTCTAAATGCATCAGCATGGCTATTCCTTCAATAATCCAGATCCGGATCAAGCAGACAATTGAGATTGCAGTTAAAATAAGAAACTCAAAGGCCTGGCCATTATTCCGGCCTCTTTATTGGTTTGTCAGGCGCGTTATTAATGTTGAAAAGCTGCTGGGCGGAACCGAGTCACAAATTTTGAAAGCGCACAGGCTGCGCCTTAATAATCTGGGTTTTACTGAAAGGCCTCTTCATGAAATGCAGACCTTGGTCAATGACAACATTATGCAGAAATCTGCCTCCTGGGAACTGGCCCTGTGGCACGCCAATCAATATTCCAGTGAAAACGCCTTAAAATGCCTTGATTACTTAAGACTGGCCTCCAGGGAAGAAAATGATCCAGAAAGGCTTCGCTGCATTGCAGTATTAACGGCCGAATGCCTTGATGTTCTCGGAGAACAGGGCAGTGGGAAAGAAATCATTACCAAGGCTCTTAAAAACAGGCCCCACCCTGACCTTTATCTGGCCGCGGCAAATCTTGAACAAACCATGCCTGAGAAAATTCACTGGATCAACAAGGCATTTGAACAATCCGGACTTTTGCCTGTATCCTTTGAACCAGCATCAGACCTTCCCTTTTTTGATCGCCTGAGTCCAGGGGGTGATCCCGTGAATACGAGCCTGTCAATGGAAAAACTTCCCAGGGTATCAGTCATTGTGCCAGCCTTTAATGCCCGGAAAACCATCAGCACAGCCCTTGATTCACTTTTGACCCAAAGATGGAAGAATCTGGAAATTCTCGTTATCGACGATTGCAGTATAGATTGCACTGCTGAGGTGGTTCAGGAATACGAAAAAAAGGACTCCAGAATCCGGTTGATAAAGGCCCGTGAAAACCAGGGGCCTTATGTTGCAAGAAACATCGCCCTGCAGCAGGCAACCGGTGAATTTGTCACCTGTCACGACTCTGATGACTGGTCCCACCCCTTGAAAATATGGCGGCAGGCAGACCATTTACTGAAAAACCCTTTGGTTGTTGCAAATACTTCCCGATTATCCCGCGCAGACAATGGCCTGAAATTTTTCCGGCGGGGAAGCCCGGGACAATACGTCAGAATCAACATGTCTTCATTGATGTTCAGGCGTGATCCGGTATTGAAAGAAGCAGGTTACTGGGATTGCGTGCGTTTTGGCGCAGACGGTGAATTTCTCAGGCGCCTTAAAAAAATCTTTGGCCAGGACTCGGTGCGGCATTTAGATACAGGACCGCTGTCCTTCCTGAGACAAACCAGAGCTTCACTCACCGGAAACAGCCATTTTGGATATCATGGTTATTTTATGGGGGCCAGAAAAGAATATCTGGAAAGCTTCGAACTATACCACGCTAAAGCTGATAATCTCTATTTTGGGTTTCCTCAAAAAAACCGGCTGTTTCCTGTTCCGGATCCAATGCTGCCCAAGTTCAGAAAGAAGCAGAGACGACACCTTGAAGTTGTCATGGTCTCCGACTTTGGACTGCCCGGAGGGACCACTGCTTCAAACATTGAAGAAATCAGCGCTCAGATTAAATTTGGCCTTAGAACCGGACTTGTCCAGATGTCTCGTTACGACCTTGATCCAACAAGAGGAATGAACCAAACAATCAGGGAACTGATAGATGGCGAACTGGTCCAGTTCATAGTTTACGGCGAGAAAATCTCCTGCGATATGCTTATCCTGAGACATCCTCCTGTACTGCAGGAGAGACAGAGATTTGTTCCTGACATACAGGCCGGAGAAATCCGTGTAATTGTCAATCAGACTCCTTTAAAACATTACGGTCAGGATTCGAAAATTCTCTATGATATCCCGAGCTGCGCCCAAAACCTGAAACACTATTTTCATAAGTCAGGTATCTGGCATCCCATCGGTCCACTTGTCCGCTCCGCGCTCATAAAACACCATGGAGAAGATCTGAATTCCATCTCACTGGCAGAAGATGACTGGCACAATATTATTGATATCTCCAGGTGGAAACGCCCTGCCCGCCTCCCCGGCAGGGATAAAATAATAATCGGAAGGCATTCCAGAGACGATATTTTCAAGTGGCCGCCCAGGCCCGAGGAGCTGCTTTCGGTCTATCCTGTTTCAGACGGTTATGAAATACATGTCCTTGGAGGTGCGGAGTCTCCAAAGAAAATTCTCGGAGCTTTGCCTGCAAACTGGAAAGTGCATGAATTCGGGGCAATGCACCCGAAAGATTTCCTGTCCGGAGTGGATGTCTTTGTTTACTACACACATCCCAACCTGATTGAATCATTCGGCCGGGTTATTTTTGAAGCCATGGCAGCAGGCGTTCCTGTAATAATACCTCCATATTATAAACAGTTGTTTGGCGAAGCGGCAATTTACGCCGAACCATACGATGTTAAACACATCATTCACAATCTCATGGACGACGACCACCTTTATCACCGTCAGGTGGAAAAGGCCCTGGACTATGTGGAAAAAAACTTTGGATATTCTAAACACGCGTCCAGACTAAAGCCTTTTATCGAAAAGCTCTTTTGATACAACCATCTTAAATATCATACTTTTATCATTAATTTCCAATATTGATCAATGAGATCAAATCAGCTATGCAGGGCCTTGGATCCGCAAAACGTTAAATACGGGATAGGATTTTGATTTGATGCATATTTTCCAGCCATACACCAAATATGAGAGCCAGATCATTTGGAACCGTTCAAAAAGCGGCCGGGTTGCTCCTGGGGAGCACCTGAATTGTAACCTGAACCTCAAGCGGGAATCATCATGACCAGTGAACCTAAACAATGTACCATCATCCTGGGCATGCACAGAAGCGGCACTTCGGCCCTGGCCGGGTGTCTGAGCAACATGGGAGTCAATTTCG
>PXDF01000064.1 GCA_003566455.1 Desulfonatronovibrio sp. | reverse complement strand
CTAGGTCCCTCCGTGCACTTCCACTTCCAGGGAAAGGGTTCCCTTGGCATCAAGGCCCACAAACTTCAGCTTGCTGACCCCTTCCACACTCAGAATCAGAAAAACGCCAAGCATCGCCCCGAATTCCCATTTTCCCATCCTTGCCCTTTTCTGCTTTTATTATACCCCATCAGCCTATCACTGTGAAGCGCAATGCACTGCACATTTTTTCCTGTTTTTCGAACAGGACCCTCCTGGGACCCGTCATCCCCGCTTTTCTTTTCGGACATACAACTCACCCATTGACAAATCTATTTAAGTGTTTTGTAATTTAATTTATTATCTACTTAATTGAAAGGAGGAACTCCCATGGCAGAGCTCATGTCTCTGATGAAGGCCCTGGCGGATAAAACCCGCTACAGCATCGTGGAGCTTCTGCTCCAGCACAATTACTGTGTGGGAGCACTGGCTCGGCATCTCGATCTCTCGGAATCCGCAGTGTCTCAGCATTTGAAGATTCTTCGAACCACCGGGATCGTAAAGGGGGAAAAGAGAGGGTACTTCACCCACTCTACCGTGGACCGGGATCTTCTTCGTCATGCCGCCGAGGAGCTGACCGCTCTCAGCCGGCTGGAAAAACGTGAAACCCCCTGTTCAAAATCCGAAAAAAGCAGAAAAACACGCTGTCAGAAGGAGGAAGAAACATGGACATCATCAAAGTAAAAGACCTCTCGAAGGATTTTGACGGCTTCAAGGCGGTGAAATCCATCAGCTTCAACGTGGAAAAAGGGGAGGTTTTCGGCTTTCTCGGCCCCAACGGTGCGGGAAAAACCACCACCATCAATATGCTGACAGGTCTTGCAAAGCCCTCCTCAGGAGAAATCATGATTGCAGGGCGGGACGGAATCCGGAAGATCAAGGACGTTCAGCGGATCATCGGCATCGTCCCTGATGAGAGCAATCTCTACGACGAAATGAGCGGGTTTGAGAACCTGGTGTTCTGCGCATCCCTCTACGGCATTAAAAAAGAGCTCCGGGAGCAGCGGGCAGAATCCCGATGAGATTCCTCTCCTGACCTTCTTTTCTGTATCCATGAATTCTCGTCTCCCGAACAGTCTCCCTGCTTCTTTCTCAGCTCTTCAGTTTCTACAAAGCCTGCAGAATAATTGAAATAGTGAAATAACCCTTTCCTCCTTCCACTTCCCGTGATAGAGTAATACATGACAAGAAAAAAACGAGGAGGCTCACTATGAGAAAAAAAGCATGGATCCTTCTATGCATCCTTTTCCTGATGGCAATGTTCCTCAGCGCCTGTGGAGAAGACATTCAGGAGGAGGCCCGAGAAGGATGGGAGCTCTATGAAAATCCCTATTACACTTTGGAGCACCCTGAAAACTTTCGCATTCAGGAGGAAGATCTGGAAGCCATGATCAGCACCCTCTTTGTCGATGAGAATGAAGAGGTTATGGTCGGGGTGACAATGACCAAACTCCCTGAAGATCTCACGGAGGACGAGATTTACTCCATCTGGGAGGAAGACATTGAGGAAATGGAAGAAGCACTGGATGAGGTTTTCGTGGAGGAGAGGACGATCCAGGGCAGCTTAGCCTATGAAGTCCATTTTATACAGTCTCCCGGTGAAAAGATTTTCCGGGTGCTGACCGTGCATGAGGGATTTCTGTTCAGCATGGATGCCCGGGTTCCTGCAGAAGGTTTTGACGAGTTTGTCTCCACACCCCGGAGTATGATCGACTCTCTGGAGTTTCAGGAGTAGAAACCACTCATGAACATGGGTTAAAACCGCCTGGAATGGCGGTTTTTTCCTGTCCTGCTAAAAAGCCCGCTATTTCTCCTTCAGTCGCTTAAAGACGCTTTCCCCATCTTCCAGGGGCTCTACATTCTGAAGCTGCACTTTTGCGATTGCAAGCTTTTTACTCTTTCAAACATCCCACGGGGACGATCATCACACCATCGTCCCGTTTATATCCTAATTTTGTTCCCGTAAGAATCATTAGAAAGGATGGTTTATTCATTTTGTCCGTGTTAATGACCTCTGAGAGTGATTTTAAGTTTTTCGATGCTTTATCAAATTCATCAGATCCCAGTTTTATTTCCACAGCTCCCCATCGTCCATCTCTCAGTACCACAACAGCATCACATTCCAAGCCATTTTTATCACGGTAATGATACACTTTACCCCCCAACGCTTCAGTATAAATTCTCAAATCCCTCATACACAGGGATTCAAACAGATAACCAAAGGTATTGAAGTCCCCTAATAATCGTTCATGATCAATCCCCAGAGATGCAGTGGCAATTGAAGGGTCAACAAATTGTCTCTTGGGGGATGCCCTTAACGGAGTCGTCGAGCGAATCGATGGATTCCAAGCCTCCAAGTCTTCCACAACAAACAATCTTTGAAGCACATTCAGATATGACTGAATGGTTGGCCTCGTGACTGATTCAGTCTCCCCTCCTTCCATATCTTTTATTAATACTGAATAGTTTGCTTCTGTGGAAATATTTCGTGACAACGATCGAAGTAATGCGAACATCTTGTTGGGATTTTTCTCTACACCATCAACTCTGGAAACATCAAACTGAACAATGGAATCCACATAGTCCTGTGCTCTCTTATATGCCAACTCATATCTTGAAACAACTGAAGCAGGCCATCCTCCTCTGACAATAGCCTTTGCAATTTCCTCAATTTCAAGAGTGCTTATCGTATCAATTTGATTCTCTTGTTCAAACAAAGATTTGAGGCTGACTGATCCGGTCGATTCCCGGGATTCAAAAAGGCTCATTGGGCGCATCTTGATTCTTGAAATCCTTCCGGTACCGGTATGTGAAATTTGATCATCCAAGATCGGTGCAGCCGAGCCGGTTAAAATAAACTGCCCCTCCTCACCTCGCAGATCCACCTCATGTCTTACTGAATCCCAAAGAACAGGGGCTACTTGCCACTCATCGATTAATCTTGGAATTTCTCCTTTTAACAATAATGATGGTTTGACACTCGCAGCCTTGATATTACTATCTCTTGTATCCGGATCCTGCATATAAAGAACACTATTGGCTTTCTCCGCAGCTGTCCTTGTCTTTCCACACCACTTAGGCCCCTCAATCAGCACAGCACCGGCAGACTCCAATGCATTTTTCAATAATTTATCTGCAAGTCGAGGATAATACTCTTTCATTGCATCACATCCTTCCTTAGGAATAGTATACGCTATTTTACAGTTTGGCGCAATTTCATTTTACAGTTTGGCGCAATTTCATTTTACAGTTTGGCGCAATCAACAGTTAATGAGCTAAGTATTTGTGGTATGTTTTTCTGATTTCAACAAGAAAAGCACCTGATTTCAGATGCTTTTGTCAGTTGCTTTTAAGATCCGTTATGTCACTGTCTTTCATCTTTTCCATGCCTTCCAGTTTTACAAATACCACATACCCATT
>PXDF01000116.1 GCA_003566455.1 Desulfonatronovibrio sp. | reverse complement strand
TACTTACAATACATATCCATCAGCTCTGCCAGACTTTCTTCCGGATATGGTTTCTGGCCCGTAACCATTTCATAGGCCATGATTCCCAGAGAATAAAGATCGGATCGAAAATCTACAGGGTTGCCCTCAATCTGTTCTGGCGGGGTATAATAGACCGTTCCCGCCATGCTCATGTCTTCAGTTCCTGAGGGGCAGGCCAGGCCGAAATCAAGAAGTTTGACCACGTCATTTTCAAGCAAAAAAGTATTTTCAGGTTTTATGTCACGGTGAATAATATCGTGGTTGTGAGCGCATATCAGGCCGTCACATGTTTGTTCGAGGATATTTACGCAGCGTTCGACAGGGAGAGGCCCGATCTTTTCCATCATCTCCCGCAGGGATACACCTTCAAGATATTCCATAACGATAAAGACTGTTTTGTAAACTTCTTCAATATCATAAACACTGACAATGTTGGGGTGACGCATGCGAGCGATGATTTCAGCCTCTTTTCTGAAGGTTTCCAGAAAAACCGGTTCCATGGCCATGTCATGCTTCATCATTTTTACGGCCACCGGCATTTTCAGGAACCTATGCAGACCGTTATACACAATTCCCCAGCCGCCATTGCCGATTTTATTGCTGAGCAGATATTTGCCCACGGTTCGATCACCAAAGAATATGCTTTTTTCAAAGCGATTGGACATGATTTCCGTCAACAAAAGTCTCAAGTCAGGATGTTCTTCCGAGAGGGATTCAAAAACATCGCTGGCCAGTCTCCAGAGCACCATATCCGTTTGAGCTTCAACATTTGCAGCTCTTGGTTCTCCGGTCAGAACCGACATTTCACCGACTATGTCACCTTTTTTTAGTCTGGCGATTTTTACGTCCTTTCCATCTTTTTCAATAAAGACCACACAGGTGCCTTTTTGAATCAGATAGAGGCAGTCTCCAGGATCTCCCTGACAGATGAATCTTTCTCCAGCCCTGATCTGAACGCGTTTAAACGAATTGAGCAAAAAGCAGAGCCCTGTCTGGGAGACTGCTTCGAAATAACCAGCCTGGAAAAAAAATGACAGATCTACGGGAGAGGGTTTGTCCGGATCGGTTTCCAGGAGAGGTTCTTTGCCTGATCGACATTGGTCCGACAGAAATTGAAAGCCGGTATGAAGCATCTTTGAATCTTGGTCATTTTTTGACCAGGCCACTTTTGCGGAGCGAGTCTGCCATTGAACCGCGTCCTTATCGGGCAGAGCAATATTTACAACATCATCCCGATCAAGCTCAAAAGGCAGGGCAGTAAAAACTCCGCCATCAGAATAATTTTTGATATCAACAAATAAATACAACGGCTCACCGGAAAAGCCGTTACCGCTGTTCAGGCAGTTTGACTGCAGTATGCCCAGTCCGAAATTTTCCGGACTTCTCCGCCTGGACTTTCGACGTTCCTCATTTTTTCCCATAATACCACTCCATAAAGCTGGAAAAACTTTAGAGAACATTGATCGCCATCAAAAATTGAATCTAACTAAAAAGTAAAAAACACTTAGCAGACAGACTATTGTCTTGTCACGAAAAAAAGACACAGTATTTCGAAGAAGAGTTATTTTACCATCCCAGTTAAATGGCTTCGCCAACACTTCGTGTATTTCACTCCTGTAAACGGGTAGAAGGCTTACGGTGCAGGCGGGACAGGTGGAGAGCATCCCGGTTAAATCCTCTTCGAGGTGCTTACGCATTTAACGGGACAGGGGGAGAGCATGGAGGGAGGAGAGGGGGGATTTTATATTTTTCGAAACGAAAAATATAAAAGGTCCTCCAACAGGCAAGTCCTGAGAAATAAGATCCTGTTTGTCTTTCTAGTCCCTGGAAAACCATCCTCTCCATGGTGAGGTTTTTAAGAGAGAAGAGTTTTTTTCCACCCCGGTCGAATGGTCCCGGTTAAATCACAGTGTGAAAGGCACTTGTTTTCACTTTTCCTGGCCTCAGCATTGATGTCTTCATTTCGCGGGAAAAAGATCAGCGGGTGAATGGGTCTTAGTTTTTCTGACATTCTCCCTGACCTCCCACAGTCTATCGGCGTGCTGATCATGTCTGGCTTCAGCAAGTTTACCTCGTATCATTTGAGTCAGATATATTTTTTCTTCCAGAGTGAGCTTTTCAAACTCTTCCAGTAAATGATTCACATCTGAATTCATTATAGTTCACCTGCTGAACCCGCCCTGACATCAGGGATCTTTTGTTATGAGAAGTTGTGGCCATATGGATTTTCAGTTTTAATCATAGCCGCTGAAGCAGACGAGGTAATCACCCAAATGGGTGAAAAAATCATTTTGCTCCAATGAATTTCCGTTTGTCAGGTCTGGACATGATAAAACAGATGGAATCTCAGGAAAAACTTATACAGCCTGTCTCTTAAGTTGCACTTATGTTGCCGTCCCTTATGTTACGTTTTATGTTAATTGGCAACATAACAAGTCTTCCCTGGCTCAGTCTTTTTGCCGGAAAAGGCGTAGGAGTTTGCTTTCCGCCAGCGGTTATCGGAAGTAGATTTTAGGGGTGATGGGTTCCAATCTTCATCAGATGATTTCTGGCAGCCTCAGAAATTTCGATCTCCCAAGCCAAGCTCTCTCTCCACTTCTTTTAAAGTATAGGTCTGCTCTTCACATCGGCGAATCCTCTCGAGAGTCTGCTCAGCTAGATAAGTGTCCTCCAAATCGTCCAGGTACTCCAGGATCGCTTCTGTAATGTCAGCTTTTGAGCGGCCCGTCTTTTTTGCCAATGTTTCAAGCCGCTTTTCGATATCATCTGGGATTTGCGCTGATGTGGGCATAAAATAACCTTAATATATCCTGTTTGATGCTTCCATTAATTTGTTTACGAACAGCCTCATTCAAGATTATTTTGATTAGATATTCTAACCTTTTGTTACAACATGAAAAGCTGAGAGGCGAGTCAAGCATAAAAAAAGTTGGCTTCAGGATTTACCCAATCTTTTCATGGAATAAAACCCTATCAAGCCCGCCAACCGGAGTTCATCCGGTAGAAGAAGTAGCCGATATGAAATAAAAGTAAAGCATATTTTGTCGTCCCTGTTGGCTCAGTGTTGGCTCTAGTGTTGGCTCTAGTGCTTTACAGCTGGCTGAAGAGCTTAAATTAACCACCCCTTTATCCCCTCCTTGAAAAGGAGGGGAGTTTTTAGAAAATTAAGAAATATTTATGCTTGTAATAAAGAGCCGGAGGAGCGAAAAAATTCATCACCATTGACATTTGTCAGGAAATGAATACATTGACTACATGTATTCATAAGAGGAGAGTAAAAAAATGCCTACTTCTGTCCGATTGCCAAGCGAATATGAGCAAAGACTGGATTATCTGGCCAAACAAACGGGGCGCTCCAAAGCGTTTTATATCAAACAACTTATCATGGAACACCTTGATGACCTTGAAGATGTTTACTTGGC
>PXDF01000024.1 GCA_003566455.1 Desulfonatronovibrio sp. | reverse complement strand
GCTGAAGGCATTGACCGGTTGCCTGATGAATGCGCGATCATATTTCCAGAGCAAGACCGTTACGCCACCGTGCCGGTATACACCCAACCACCCACGCCTGTGGTGCCGGAGGGTTGGAAATTAAAAATCGACGATCAATGCGTGAGCATTTATCACAAGCATTACACAGCCTCTAGCAGCCACGGCTTTGCATTTGCTGAATTTATCAAAGCCGTGCTCGCCACCCCAAAACCAAGTGACAGCGACCAATAAACCCACTACACTATAACCATATTCCTCCGCAGCAACCCTTAGCCCGTTTGTAAAGACGGGCTTTTTTTTGCCCGTATGGTTGACCTCACACTGTCACGGTGACATAATGGGAACCATAGAGAGACGACACAAACACAACGCAAGCGGAGAAAAATCATGAACATTAAACTTAACCACATCGTAGACAGTGACATTCGAGCAGAGATGGATCGTCCGGAGCTGGTCGGCACAGAAAAGCAAATTGCATGGGCTGACGATATTCGCGGCGGTTTCATTCGCCAAGTTGAGGCGGTTGTTGTTAAGGCATACAACCAGCCGAAGCAAGACGTCAGCAAGATCGATGGGATGGGTGACCTGTACGCAGTGATGGAAAAAATAGGCATGATCGCCGCGATTGAAAAGGTTTTTGCAAAGACTGACGCAAAGTTTTGGATCGACAACCGTGGCGCCAATTTCGGACAGCTTGTTCAGGCGGCATAACACAAAAATCACAACCTTGCACAGCCGCATTGTTGTGCTACAATCAGTAATGTAACGAGGCTCCGTGGCCCAATAACACGGCAGCAGGGGACGACCCTTTAAACCGTAGGCAGTTGATGACTGCCCGTTACGACAAATCCGCCACAGCGCGGGGCTTTACCTGGAGCCATAAACAGGGGCCGGACTGAGCGGCCAAACAGAATCAGTGCCGCGCCGGTCGACGTGTACCGGCACCGCCCCGCTTCCCGGTATATGGAGGCGGTACTGTGAAGGGCTTTGTATGAGGTTAAAGCCACTGCAAGGCAAGCGAGTTGCCAGACGGCAGAGCCTTTCACAGTGTGGTGAATGCGCAGGCTGATGCGTGAGCCCCCGCCAGCTAAGCAACGTGGGGTATGGCGAATAAAGACTGTGAATGAACCATGAGCCGGGGATAAGCGCCGGCCACCACACTATCCGGCTTTGAGGTCTGGCGCTAACCAGCGTAGCAAATAGCGCGACAGCCGGACGCCATAATCCGCCCCGGTGGCGACTGGGCAATATGCTGCCTATGACGGCTGCGACTCATGATGGTATATTGGCGACTATGTAGCCCCATCTGATAGCAGCCCGAGGCGGCGCCAAACAAAGGATCACACCATGCAAACCACCCGCAATCTACTCGACAAAATCCGCCGCCGTGTTGAGTGGGCGTTGGCGTGTGGTGGTCAGGGGGGGGTGGCGTGATCATGGCCGCACCCAAAGGCAACCAATTCTGGAAGGCACGAACAAAGCACGGGCGTGATCGCCTGTTTGCTTCCAGTGAGGCGCTTTGGGAGGCTTGCTGCGAGTATTTCCAGTGGGTAGAGGACAATCCGCTATGGGAGTCCAAGCTATTCTCTTACCAGGGCGATATCACGGAAGGCGTAGCGCCAAAGATGCGGGCCATGACCATTGGCGGCCTCTGCCTGTTTCTCGACATCAACCGTGGAACGTGGAATGAATGGCGCGATGTAGATGATTTTTCCGAAGTCGTCACGCGAGCCGAGGAAGTTATATATTCTCAGAAGTTCGCCGGGGCCGCTGCAGACCTACTGAACTCAAACATTATTGCGCGCGACTTAGGTCTTAAAGACTCCAGCCAAGTCGATAACACGCACACTTTCGACAGTATGACCGACATTGAGCTAGAGAACAGAATCAAAGCGCTCGAAGATGAACTCAAGTCAGAAAGTTGAGTACCTAAAACTACTAGAAGAAAAGTCCCGCAGAAAAAAACAAACGCTGTGCAAAGACCGGTTTGCCCGCCTATATGGCTGGCAGAAAGAATTTGTTAACTCTACCTCAGATCATTTCGAATCATGCTTGTGTGCCGCCAATCAGATAGGTAAGACACACACGGGAACTTTAATAGACGCTATGCACTTGCTTGGAGACTACCCAGAGGACTGGGGAGGTCACAAGTTTAAGCACGCCCCCATGTGTTGGTGTCTTGGGTATTCCATGGAGAAAACGAGAGACCTGCTACAGTCTGCTATTTTCGGGCAAATGTCCGGCGGCAAGCTGCAAGGGGGATTGGTTCCTGCAGACAGAATAATAAGCCATGAGTCAGCGACGGGCACTCCAAACGCCTGCAGAACAGTCAGAGTAAGGCACGCTAGCGGCGGCATTGCTGTGATGCAGTTTTGGTCGTATTCGCAAGGACAGCACGCAATAATGGGCGATGTTGTAGACTTTTTTCATGTGGACGAAGAGCCGGTAGACCCAAAAATACGCCCTCAGGTGATAACCAGGACGATCAACGGGGACCGCGGAAAGGGCGGCAGAGGCATATACACCTTTACTCCAGAGAACGGGAGAACAGACCTAGTAGTCCAGTTCATGGATCGCCCAAGCGAAAGCCAGTTCTTCATGATGAAAGGCTGGGCTGACGCGCCCCACATGACTAAAGAAAAGCGAGAGCGCCTTCTGGAGCAGTACCCAGATCACCAGCGCGATATGCGGACAAAAGGCGTGCCAATGCTTGGGCACGGACGAATATACGATCTATCTGAAGAGTATCTGACATGCGATGCCTTTGACGTGCCTGACCACTGGTTTGTAATAAACGGTATGGATTTTGGTTGGGATCACCCTCAGGCCCACATACAGATGGTGGAGGATCGTGATAGCGGAATGATATATGTCACTCAGGCGTACAAGGCACGACAGCAGTCTGCAAATGACGCATGGGGTGCGGTAAAGCAGTGGAGCGAAGGAATACCGGTAGCATGGCCTCACGATGGACTTCAGCACGAGAAGGGCAGAGACGGGGGCACAATACAGATGCAGCATTATGACAGCGCTGGGTTTAAAATGCTTCCTAAGCATGCACAGTGGCAAACTGGGGGCAATGCCGTTGAGGCGGGCATATTTGAATTAAACGACCTTATGAGAAAGGGCAAACTGCAGATATTCAAAGGGCTTAGAAGTATTCTGGATGAAGTGATACAATACCACCGAGACGATAAGGGGAAGATTGTCAAGACAAATGATGACTGTCTTGACGCGATGCGTTACGCATTTATGATGCGCCGCTTCGCAGTTCGCATAGGGGACAGGATGAATGAGCCAAAACCGTACATACCCCCGCCAATTCGGCCAATAGGTAGGCGCAATGGAACACGATAAAATTCTAGAGCTTTTCAAAAGAGCGCAGAGCAGCACAACGGCGACCCGCGAAGAAGCAAGCCAGATGC
>PXDF01000160.1 GCA_003566455.1 Desulfonatronovibrio sp. | reverse complement strand
TTGCCTTGATTCATATATTTTGCACATCAACAACCTCTATACTTACAGCTGTGAACATTTCCAAATTCGTAGCGCAATGTGGTTCTGCCATTAAATAAGTTTACATTGCTCGTGTTCATCCGATCATTCAACTGATCCATCAACGATTCGATTTCATCAAAGATTATATCTTTTTCTTTTTCATTGACCGTAGAGTTGAATTTCTTAATTAATTTACTAAGTTCTTCAACATTTCCTGCTTCTTTATTATAATTATCAAGCACATCATTTACTGTTAATTCTTTCATTGGGTAACCCTCCTCTTTTATTTCCTCAAGCCCTTCCTAAACATGAGGGGCTTGAGAGCATAGTACCTCTATTGCTTCAGTATCAGACTTGTTATACCTTGATTCAATGCCAGAAACTTCCTGTCGATCTTATCATTCTGAAACTCTTCCCGGATGTAGCGAAGAATACTTTTTCCTCTTCTGTGCCCGTGAATGACGACGATTTCTCTTACTTCTTCGGGGTTAATCAATGCCATCAGCTTTTCCATTTGATGTTGAGCCTCCCATAGATGCAGCCCGTGAAGATCCACTTCGATGACTTCTTTACTCCGAAATTCGCTTCCAAAGTACTTCTTCGCCATGGTATCCCTTCTTTCATCAATATTTTGTTTTGAAAAGCAAAGACACTTCTAATAAATGATCTACTGATCGATCAACTAAACAAGGCAAACAGGCTGTAGCGGGATTACTCCTCTACAACTGATCTGTACCTTATTTAAGTCGAATAATCAAAATAAATCACTCATTACAAGTGTCTTTTGACATAATACCATATATTTCAAATCATTGCAAGAATTTTATAAAAATTTGCAATGCTTTTTTTATTCTCACTCTACTCATTGGCTTATCCCTTAAACGAAATCCAAAACTGCCTGACATAGTCTTTTTCAATCGCCAGCTGCAGCTGATCATAGTTTTTTGATTTGGTTTTCCCTGCTTCAGACATCTTTTCAATCAAGCGCTGATTTCTGATTTCCAGATCCTCAATATCGCTTTCCGTTGGAAGACGGTTGGACTTTCGAGAGTTTTCTCCTTTGTGGCAGTACACCAGATTCCAGAGATCATCGGAAAACATATAGGTCCAGGGGATCACGTGATCAATGGAGATTTCCCGGTCTGATATTTCCTTTCCACAGTAAAAACAGAGTCTCCCATTCTCACCGTTCATCAGATCAAGGTATTGTCTGTATTTCGTCAATGGGCTTCTCCGCACCTTGTCTTCATCAATCGCCCTGACTTTTTTCGAAATCCTCGGTGCAAAGTTAAATGATTCAAGCATCTGTGTCCACCGGTAATTGATGATTGGATACAAGGTCTCCTGATAGGTGCGAAGGAGTTCTGCATGGGTCTTTTCAATTGCAATCCATCCTTCTTTCCTGTTCAGGCTGTAGAGCTCCATCTTTTCGCTTTCATAATTCAAAAACCGCCAACTCACATCCTTTTTCAGTGTTTTATGGATCTCTTTGACTGTTTCATTGTAATTCCTCTGAATCCCATGTTTCCGAAAATCTATTTTTTCAATCCTCATCGGCTGAGTTGAGCCGGTGGCTTTCCGGTAATCAGAGATCAGTTTTTTTGTGTAAGTGATCATCTCTGGAGGTTTTTTCAGATTTGATCCCTGAATCAGATCGAAATAAATTGTCTGATTCCAATAATGCTTCAATGCTTTTTCAGCAATGGAATCAAAGTCAATCACAAGCTCTTCCCCGTCGCTCCTGTCTTCGATTACGCATTCCATAATGGATTTCGCCCACGCCATTTTATATGTATTGTCGAACCCGCAGTTCAAAATCACTTTAATCCAGTCACTGATGTACTCATTCATGATACCGCCCCTTTCGTATAGCATTAATGAACAAAAATAAATCCGCTTTCCACAAGATCCCCGACAATGGATTGAAGATCCTTGCTGTTGCTGTTGACTTCGGGAACAAAATACCGGTGGAGATCATCGTCAAAGGATTGATGCATCGACTGGAGAAAGGCTTCCTTGAAGTGGTTCCGACCCTTGAAATAGTTATTCAGATCACCGTGATGGGCAATTCTTCTCCCATTCTGGTTTTCTTTTTTTCCCCAGAGATGAATCCCCTCGATGTTATGCCGAATCCTTTTTATCTCATCAAAGAGATTTTGCATTTCCTTCAGCCTGGATGGACTGATTCCGTGGGCAGTGAAGAGCTGAGGGATGTCCAGTGTGATTCGCAAGGTGAGATGATTTTTGTCAATCAGGTCCGAGAGCTCCAGCAACTGCTCCATGGTCGATAGGATGAACTTTCCTTCCCGATAGACTGATCCGCTCCGGTTTTCGATGAAGATTTTCGTTTCGGGGTACCTTTCAGAAATCCGTTTCTGGAAAACACGGAAGTATGTAAGAAATGTGGGCAAATCTGCATAATCGGAAAAAGGCGGATGAATTTCAAGGATCTCCGGAGGTTTCCGAAAACTCGTGCAGTCAAGAATAAATTCTGCGAACTCCATAGACCATTCCCGATCATACCAGAGCTTGGGTATACCATGACTGTTGGCACTTTTTATGCGATCATAGGGCTGGACCGCCGGGGAGCTGAACCTCCGGCTTCCATAGCTGTACTCGGTATGAAGTGAATAATTCCCATGACATCGAAGACTCTTGATATCAAAGTGTCCGGCAACCTCACTGATTGTGGGAATGATTTGGGCTGGATATTCCATCCGATGGTATTGAACCGGGATAAGATAAGGCAAAGAACCCTCTCCTTTCATTTGCTGATTTCACGATAAAGCCCTGTATATGGCCTTTGAGCAGCTACTCCTCAAAGATAAACAGCCTGTAGATCTCTATATCTAATGCTTCCGCGATTTTCTCTATATTCTCCAGAGCAATGCTTCTTTTTCCCCGCTCCACATCGCTGATATAGGTTCGATGAAGGCCTGCAATCTCTGCCAGCTTTTCTTGGGAGTGACCCCGTTCGTTACGGTATTTCCTGATGTTCTTTCCGAACTTCACACAAATGTCTGCCATAATCTCCCTCCTTTAGGGCAATCTTAGTAATTTGTATTTTATAAGTCTACAGACAATAAGTTACATTCTTGAAAATAGTAAGTTTTTCGATAATTTGAGTCGGACCAATAGAAAAAAGGCAAAAGAAAAAACGGGAAGCATTTTCCCGTTTTTCTAGTTGTAGGATTTATTAATCTGAACTTCTGTTTTTCATCACTCTTCCCCTATACCCCCAAAACATACTCCTTCCCTTCCGGAATCTCTATACTTGCCCCTTCAAGGTCATCTCCTGTTTCCTCATATCTTCCTCCAAGGCATTTTGCCAGGAAGGCTTCCAGCACTGCGGTAAAGGAGATGTTGTTCTCCGGCCGTCTGAATCCATGGCCTTCGTCGGGATAAAGAACATAGGTGACGGGGAT